>JAYWGI010000293.1:0-5671 GCA_043779025.1 Myxococcales bacterium | reverse complement strand
TGGAGCAAGCGTGGCGCGAGGGTACGGTGTCGCTAGCATCGGCGGAAGGGTTCATTCGTCAGGTGCTGGGATGGCGCGAATATGTTCGCGGCGTGTACTGGGCGCGCATGCCGGGCTACGAGAAGAACAACTTCTTTGAGCATATGGCGCCGCTACCCGAGTGGTTTTGGACGGGCAAGACGAGCATGCGATGCGTGGCCCAGGCCGTGGGCCAGTCGCTCGACTACGCGTACGCGCATCACATTCAGCGACTTATGATCATCGGAAATTTTTCGTTGCTCGCGGGCCTCGACCCCGAAGCCGTACACCAGTGGTACCTGGGCGTGTACATCGATGCATTCGAGTGGGTGGAGCTGCCCAACACGCTGGGCATGAGCCAGTTCGCGGACGGCGGCATGCTCGCGACCAAACCCTACGTTTCCAGCGCGGCATACATCGACCGCATGAGCGACGCGTGCAAAGGCTGCCGTTACGACAAGAAGCAAAAAGTCGGCCCCGACGCTTGCCCCTTCAACGCGCTCTACTGGGACTTCTTTGCGAGGAACGCGGGAAAGCTCGGCAAAAATGCCCGCGTCTCCTTGGTCTACCGACAGCTTGAGAAAATGGACCCTGACGTGCTTGCGCAACTGCGCGTGCAGGCGCGTACCTTGCAAGCGTCGCTCGAAACTATTTAAGCGCTTGGGGTCGTTCGCGATGTTTACGCAAATTCGGTGATCTGAAAACCGCGGGGATGTTACATATATTGTATGCGAAACGTTCTCCTTCCGCTTGGTGTAGTGCTCTCGTTCGCCTCCGATTCGCAGGCTCATATCTCCCTGAAGTCACCGCCGGCGCGTTCGTCTGCGCAAAAGCAGGGGCCATGCGGCGCTGGCGCTTCGGACCCGCGCAGCGCGTCGCCCACGAAATTTTCTCCAGGCGAGACAATCACTGTGAGCTGGAAGGAGACCATCGGCCACCCGGGTCACTTTCGCATCGCGTTTGATCCGAACGGCGACGGCCTTTTTCAAGACCCAAGCAGCTTCACCGATGTGTCACCGCGGCCAGGTGTGCTGAAAGACAACATCGCCGACAAGACCGGCACGCAGACCTACACCGAGCAAGTCACGTTGCCGGATGTAGAGTGCACCAAGTGTACACTGCAGGTAGTTCAGATCATGACAGACAAGGCGCCGTACGGCGATGGCGACGACCTCTATTACCAATGTGCCGACCTGATTCTCGCGCGTGCCTCTTCGTCTGCTGACGCAGGGACGCTCCCCGACGCCGGGGCAATTGGCGGCAACGGTGATGCTGGGGCCGCGTTGGCGTCAGACGCTGGAACGGTCACGAGCAGTCGCGATGAGGGAGACGATACCGGCTGTAGTGCGTTGCCTCAACGCACGTCTTGGCTAAGCGCGGGAGGCCTCGCACTGGCCCTCGTCGCCATTCGGGTGATGCGACGTCGTGCGCTGATGGCAAAAGCTTGACGACGGTTGCCGAGCTTGCTCGAGTCTTGGCTCAGCGCATTCCGCTCGGGCTTGCGGAGCCATGGGACAACGTAGGCCTTTTGTGTGGCGACCCGGCGGCGGCGGTGACAGGTGTGATGGTCACGGTGGACTTTCACGAGGCCATTGCACAGGAGGCAATGAATGCGAAGTGCAACTATGTGCTTGCTTATCATCCGCCACTGTTCAAAGCGACGGCGCGCCTAAGTCCCTCCGATCTCATCTGGTCTGCGCTCTCGCGTGGCATGGCGGTGTGGAGCCCGCACACCTCGTTCGACGCCGTGCCGCAAGGCACGAATGACTACGTCGCGGAGCTCTTGAAGCTGCGCGAATTACGGCCGCTCAAACCGCGCCCCGAGGAGCCCACGCGAGGGCAGGGGCGCATCGGTGTTTGGCATCCTGAGGGCGAGGAATTTGTCTCATGCGTGAAGCGCGTGCTCGGCATCTCCCACTTGCTTGTGGCCGGCGATGTGCCGCCAGGACCCGTGCGGGTTGCCATCGCCGCGGGCTCGGGTGCGAGCTTGCTCGACGAGGCCAAAGCGGAGGGCGCTCAGGTATTTCTCACGGGCGAGGCCACACATCACGACGCGCTACGTGCGGCGCGTTTGGGTATCGCGCTTATTGCGACCCTGCACTCGAACATCGAGCGGCCGTCGCTGCTTGCGCTTGCCGCGCGCCTCGCGGGCGAGCTCACCGTGCCTGTGTTTGCCAGCCGCGTGGATGCCGACCCGTACCGGGTGGTGTGACGGCGCTGCGCGTTGAGTGCCGTCGTGCCGTGTTGCATGATGGCCCGCACCACCCTGCACAGGTGGGTGGCCAGCACTTAGAGCAAGACAAGGTTAAATGAGACCACGCCCCCAAAGCGTGCACGACAGCCTGGGCGGGTCCGCGCATGAGCAGCGTGCGCTGCCCGGCCCCGGGAGCAATGCTTGTGCTGCGCTCGGCCCCTGCTTCGGGCTACATTGCGCCTCATGCTCCCGGATTACGAAAAGCTAGGCTCTTTCTACCTCGGCGCCGATGCCAGCGGCCCCTACATGTATAATGCAAATGACTTGCTCACGCATGGTGTGGTCATCGGCATGACAGGCAGCGGCAAGACAGGGCTCTCGGTGGGCTTGCTTGAGGAAGCCGCCATCGACGGAGTGCCGTGCCTTGTCATCGACCCCAAGGGCGACCTGAGCAATCTGCTGCTCACGTTTCCAGACCTCGCGCCCAGCGATTTTGCTCCCTGGGTGCCCGAAGGCAAAGACCCGGCGGCCATGGCCAAAGCGTGGACTGACGGCCTCGCGGCGAGCCAGCAAGATGGCGAACGCGTGCGTCGATTCAGGGAGTCGTGCGAGGTGGTAGTGTATACGCCGGGCTCCACCGCGGGGCGGCCAGTGAGCATCGTGTCGTCGCTCAATGCGCCTCCAGCCGGCAGCGATCCGGAGCTTGTGCGCGAGCGTGTGGCGTCGGTCGCTGCGAGCTTGCTCGCTCTGGTGGGCATTGAGGCGGACCCCGTGAAGAGCCGTGAGCATGTGTTGCTTTCGAACATTCTCGCGCGTGCCTGGGAGGCTGGCGAGGCCTTGGACTTGGGCGCGCTGGTGATGCGCGTGCAGAATCCCGGTTTCAAGAAGGTCGGCGTGTTGGACTTGGAGAGCTTTTACCCGCCCAGCGATCGAGATGAGCTCGCCGGCACCATGAACAACCTGCTGGCGTCTCCCGGCTTTGCTGCATGGCTCGAGGGCGATGCTTTGGATATCGACGCGTTTTTGCGATCCAAATCGGGCAAGCCGCGCATCTCGGTGATGAGCATCGCGCACTTGGGCGACGCAGAGCGCATGACCTTTGTCTCCTTGCTACTCGGCGAGCTTGTGGGTTGGATGCGCCGTCAAAGTGGTACGAGCAGCTTGCGCGCGCTGTTCTTTATGGATGAGATCTTCGGCTACTTCCCGCCTGTCGCAAACCCGCCGTCGAAGAAGCCTCTACTCACGCTGCTCAAGCAGGCGCGCGCCTTTGGTTTGGGCTGCGTGCTTGCAACGCAGAACCCCGTGGACTTGGATTACAAGGGGCTTTCCAACTGCGGCACTTGGTTTGTAGGTCGCTTGCAAACCGAGCGTGACAAGGCGCGCGTGCTCGAGGGCATGTCGGCCGCGTTGGGTGACGGCGTTGCGCCCGGTGCGCTGAGCGACATGCTCACCGCGCTGCAGCCGCGTTCGTTCTTGGTGCACAATGTGCACTCTGCAAGTGGACTTGCCATGCTGCGCACGCGGCAAACTCTATCGTACTTGCGAGGCCCTATGACGCGAGAGGAACTGCGCAGGGTCATGCCCAAGATTGAGGCGAGGAGCGCTTCATTCGAAGCGGCATCATCCAACATCACGAGCAAAAACCCTGTCAATGAGGGCGCAGGCAGAGCGGGTGTGGTGCCTCGCGGCTCGCGTGTCGCACCGGCTGGGCCCGAAGGAATACCTGTGCACTATGCAGGAGAAGGAGAGCTCGCACCCTATGCGGTGGCGGAGGCCACGGTGCGCTTCACGGACACGAAGACGGCGCTTGACGAGACCCGTGTCGTGCGGTTCCGCGCTCCCGTGCTCGACGCGCCACCGCCCGTGCGATGGGAGCAAGCCACATGGCATGAGGGCGACATCTTGGAGCTGCCCACGGAGCCAGGCGATGGCTGTACCTTTGCCGACTTGCCAAGCTCGGCGCTGCAGGCCAAGAGTTACGCTGCGTGGTCGAAGAGCTACGCCGTGTGGCTTGCCGAGAACCAAGGCCTGCCGCGTTGGGTATGTGCAAGCTACAAGCTTGTGAGCACACCCGCCGAAAACGAGGAGGCGTTCCGTGGCCGTGTGGCGCAGGCGCTGCGTGAGCAGCGTGATGGAGCTGTGGCCGATTTGCATTGCAAATATGCAGCCAAAGCTACGGCGTTGCAAAACCGTCTGCGCACGGCAGAGGCCGCAGCCGAGCGCGAAAAGGCAGAGGCTTCGCAGGCCAAGACCGACGCGTTCTTGTCGGCCGGCGCCAGCTTCTTAGGCGCCATGTTCGGAGGGCGCGGCGCGACCATGAGCAAGGTCGCGCGCGCGGGCGCCGCAGCGGCCAAGGGCGCGGCCCGCGCGAGCAAGCAGGGCGGCGACGTTGACCGCGCGGAGCAAAGCGCCGAGCAGATCCGCGCCGCGCTGTCGGCGATGGAACTGGAATTTCAGAGCGCGGCGTCCGCCATGCAAGCCGAACTCGAGGCCAAAGCCACGGTCGAGCAGAGCGTCGTGAAGGCAAAGAAGGCCGGGATCACCGTAAAGCTGGTGGGGCTCTTGTGGGCTACGTTGGTACTCGCAGGATGCGGCGGCGCACGGGGCCCTGCGGCGGTCATTCGCCACGACGCGCACTATCGCGAGTCAGCGAAAAGCAATGTCGTTTCCGACGCTGAGGTTGAAGAACGAAAGAACGAAGCGCGAGAAATGATTGCAAACATCGTTCGTGTTTTTCAGATCGCTGTTGAACGAGACCTAGACCAGCGAGGCGAGACGGCTAGTGCGATGTCACAGCCGAAGTGTCCGGGACCAATTCCCCGTACCCCGTCTGTTTTGCCGCCAATGCAGGGCATCGTAGTGCCGGCCGCTGCTTGGTCGCATCCAGATTGGCGCAAGGAGAATATAAGCATGGAAGGAGCCCAGCGATTTTCTTACGGGGTGAATTCGCGATCCAAGACCGAATGCTCCGTCTATGCGGAGGCAAATCTCCGAGGAAATGGGGGAATTTCCCGCCTTGAATCCCACTTGGAGGTACGCAAGAGCGGAAATACTTGGGAGCTCGTAGTTGTCGACCCCGAGCGCAAGCCAATTGAAACAGAGACCCGCGATTGACGTGGTTAGGAGGGCGGGAGCCATGAATCCAAAGGTAAAAAAGGGCAAGCTCGTGGCCGCCCCCGACGTCACCACCGAGACCCGCTAAGCCTCGAGTGGCGCGGTGCTCGCGCCCCTCGCGAGCCACGCGTCGATTCGCTCGGTGGCGATGCCCACGGCGCGCAAGCCCGGAACAATCAAGTCTCTAAGGGCCGCAAGCAGTGCTTCGTCGATAACGCTCATGGGAGGAGCGCCATGTGCGCTCATTGTGGGGGACTCACTTGGCGGCCTCGGCGACTCACGCCACATGCGCAAGTTGGCCCTAGCCATCGGGTAAATCCATTGCCCCACGCCTGAGCGAATCTC
>JAYWGI010000292.1:0-2098 GCA_043779025.1 Myxococcales bacterium | reverse complement strand
AATCGAAATGCACCACCGGCCCGGGACTAGCGATTGGGTACGCCCCGAGAAACGGTTTCCCTGTTGCGACAGAGAGCGCGAGCGCTTGCGCAAACATGAGATATCGTCAAGAGTTGTGGATCGTCCCTAAGCTCAAGCGGCGTTGTTCCCGATCTGTTCGTCATGGGTTGAGGGTTGCGTGGGTTGTGGCTTGGCGAGGCCATTGATGTACACTGCACCATTGCGTATGGCCGCGAGGAGCGCGGGTGCGTTGAGCTTCCTCCAAGACGCCTGAGCGAGGAGGAGGAGCCTAAAAGCCATGGCGAGTCCGGCGCTTCTTGAGCCCGCGCCCTTGGTCACATTGGTGCGGAGCCGCACGGTCGCGAAGCTGGACTCGATGGGGTTGGTTGTGCGCAGATGGCGCCAGTGCTCTGCGGGGAAGTCGTAGAGAGTCATCAGGCGTTGGCTATTTTTGAGCAGCGAATTAACAGCTTTTGGATACTTTGCGCCGTAGTCGACCTCGAAGGTCTTCATGAGCTTTTCGCAGCTCTCTCGGGTGTCTGCACGCATCATTTCGTGCAGGGCTTCCTTGGCTTTTGGCTGCAAGCTCTTGGGTAGCTTGTCGAGCACGTTTGCAATCTTGTGCACCCAGCAGAGCTGCTCTCGGGTCTCTGGAAACACTTCTGCGAGCGCGGCCCAGAAGCCCAGCGCGCCGTCGCCCACGGCCACGCAGGGGGCCTTCATGCCGCGGGATTTCAGGTCGCGGAGCATGCTGGCCCAGCTCTCGGTGGACTCGCGGTAGCCGTCGTCGAGGCCCACGACTTCCTTCGTACCGTCTTCGCGCACGCCGATGATGACCAGCGCCGAGAGACGCTCGTCCTCGAGCCGCACATTGAAGTGTACGCCGTCGGCCCAGATGTAAACGTAGTCGCCAAGTGGCCGTGTGCGCCATGCGGCAAGCTCATCCTGCCAGGTCTTCGTCAGGCGCGTAATGACGCTCGGAGACAAGCCCTTGGCCTCCTCACCAAGCAGCGCAGAGAGGCCATCACGAAAGTCCCCCGTCGACATGCCACGCAGGTAAAGCGCTGGTAGAAGCTCGCTGACGCTCGTGGACTTGCGCAAGTACGGGGGCAGTATCAAGCTCCGAAATCGCTGACGCTCTCCGTCCACAACACGCTTGTCGTTCACGCGGTGCGGCGTCACCGCGAGCACCCCGGCGCCCGTCAAAATCGAACGGGGACGACCAGGGCCATGCCGCACAACCAACGCATGACCGGCCGCGTCGCGCGCCGATGCGTGTGACGCGATGTACGACTCAACCTCCGCCTCAAGCGCGTGCTGCAGCATGCGACGGGCGCCTGTCTGGACAAGCTCATCCAGCGCGGAGCGCGTTTCATGCGTGGCTTCTTCTGAACTTTGAGATAATCGAATCATTGGCGTTCCTTGTTGGAGTCGTTGAACAACACCGGGAAGGTACGCCGCTTTTTCAGCTCAGCGCGATCCACAACTTTTGGCTATATCTCCCGCCTGGGTTGTACGTGGACTTGTCACTCTAGTGCTCTGGCCTATCAGCGCATGGGGCGTTTTGTTTGGCAAGACGGCGACACACCTGGGAGACAGGCTTGCCAAAACGCAGGTGGTGCTCTCTGGCAAACCCCGCAACCTAATCGTTGCATTGCTGTTCTCCATCACGGCAGGCTGGCTAGCCATCAGCAGCGCGTCGGAAGCACTCTCGTGGGCCACGCTAAACACCAAGGCATGGGCCGCAGTGGTGGAGGCTGTTCCCGCCGTTTGGGCTTCCCCCGATTTACCGGTCCATCGGGTAGAGAGAGTCTATGCGGCCATTTGGGCGCCAAAAGCAAGTTCAGCGTAGAGGGGGCTGATACCTCCGTTGTGTGAGTGCCTGCGCTTGGCGTTGTACCAGTGGATGTAAGTTGCAGCTTCCTGGTGTGCGTGCGCGAGGCTGTCGAAGGAGTGCCCGAGCTCGCGTTTAAATGTGGCGAAGAAGGATTCGCTGGGTGCGTTGTCCCAGCAATTTCCCACGCCGCTCATGCTGAGCCTAAAGCCTGCGCGGCTGAGCTCATCGCGATAGGCGTGGCTGGCGTACTGGCTTCCGCGG
>JAYWGI010000291.1:0-2100 GCA_043779025.1 Myxococcales bacterium | reverse complement strand
AGCGCACCAAGGCCCGTGCACTCTACATGGAGAGGAAACTGGGCGTCGGCTCAGGCAAACGCGAGCGCCAACAGCTGCAACTTGCACTGACTTACATGAAGAGCCAATGGGGCTACTTGCGAGCAAAAATACGGCGTTAGCCGCCGCCAACGAAGTGGACGAGCTCGAGCACATCACCGTCGTTCAGCATGCATTCCGCATGCTTTGTGCGCACCACGATGACTCCGTTGACTTCGGCGGCTACAGGCCCGTTTAGCCCGAGTTGTGCAAGCAGCCCGCACACTGTGGTCCCAACAGGTGCCGCCGTGCGTTCCCCGTTGACGATGAGCTCGATGGATACAGGTGAGGGCGCCATGCGGCCCACACGATTGGCACGTTTCGGGCTCCCTCTAAAGCCCGAAATCGCATAGGTCTACGAGACCCCCCAAAGAGGTCTCCAAAGCATGTTCGAAGAATTCGGAATCAACGCGGGCTACGTCGAGGAACTCCACGCCGCCTATGTGCTCTCACCCCACGCCGTAGAGGCTAAGTGGCGCACATTTTTTGAGGCCTCCGAGCGAGGTGCACGAACCCAGAATGCCGGAGCGGACGCAGCTACCAGCGAAGCCTTTGATGCCGTCGCGGTGCTGCGGTTGGCGGACGCCTACCGCACACACGGACACAAGCGCGCGCAGGTGAATGCGATCTACCCCAGCGCACGCGTCGTGCCGGAGCTCTTACCCTCAGCCTACGGACTCAATGCGGGCGATGCGCGCGCACTGCCTACTGCGGGCATTGCGGGGCTGCCTGCACGCGTATCGCTTGCGGACATTGTTGCGCACCTTGAGCGCGTGTACACCGCACATATCGGCGCGGAGTGTGGGCTTCTCGAGAACCCCCCGGAGCGCGCTTGGTTGTGCGAACGGCTAGAGACCGCCGCGGGCAACTTCGCGCTAGGCCGAGAAGATGCATTCCGCGCACTCGAACGCCTCACGGAGGCCGAGGGGCTCGAGCAGTTCATCGCCAAAAACTTCGTAGGTGCCAAGCGTTTTTCTTGCGAAGGCAGCGAGTCATTCCTTGTCTACCTCGACGCTACCATCGAGGCTGCCGGCCAGTCTGGCGCCAGCGACGTGGTGCTGGGCATGGCGCACCGCGGCCGTCTCAACGTGCTCGTCAACACCATGGGCAAAAGCGCGCGCGACTTGTTCAGTGCCTTTGACGACAAGACACCCGACGCTTGGATGGGCACCGGCGATGTGAAGTACCACTTGGGCTACTCCAAAGATCGGCACACATCGGCGGGCAAAGACGTGCACGTGAGCTTGGCGTTTAACCCCAGCCACCTGGAGTTCGTCGCGCCTGTGGTAGTAGGCCGCGCACGCGCCAAACAAGATCGCAGCGGCGCCGACTGCGTGCCGGTCATCGTGCACGGCGACGCAGCCGTGATCGGCCAAGGCGTGGTCCCCGAGACGCTCAACATGTCGCGTTTGCCTGGCTACAACGTGGGCGGCAGCGTGCATGTCGTGGTGAACAATCAAGTGGGCTTCACCACCTTCCCGGAGGATTCGCGTTCGACTGCAAACTGCACGGATATCTTCCGCATGCTGAGCATGCCCGTCTTGCATGTGAATGCTGATGATCCAGACGCTGTGGTGTTCGCCGCACGCTTGGCGGTTGAGTACCGCCAGACCTTCAAGAAAGACGTCGCCGTAGACCTCATTGGCTTTCGCAAATACGGCCACAACGAGGGCGACGAGCCGCGCTTCACGCAGCCGCGGATGTACGCCATCATCGACAAGCACCCGGGCGTACGCGGGCTCTACGCGCAGGCCTTGGAGTCGCGCGGACAGATCGCTGCGGGCAAGGCCACTGAGATGGCCGCAGAGGTCAAAGCGCGTTTCGACGCTGCGCTCGCGGAGGCGCGTGCAGCCGCTCCTGTCGCAATTTACCCTTCATCCATGAGGGGCGTATGGGCCGGCTTTCAGGGCGGCGACGAATCCGCGGAGCCAAGCTTCACCACCACCGTCCCGGCAGGCGATTTGCTGACGATGATCGACAAGCTGGCTGAGTTCCCTGCCGATTTTCACGTACACCCCAAAGTCAAAGCCAACACCCTGGACG
>JAYWGI010000290.1:0-5691 GCA_043779025.1 Myxococcales bacterium | reverse complement strand
AGGTGCGGGCTCGGCCAGAGCCTGCATCTCCGGACCCCCGCTGAAGGGCTGTGTAACCGCTGCCAGTAGCGCCTCGTAGGGCTGGAGGTCGCCATGCTGTACCGCGGCTGCGAGCGCCTGCTCGACCAAGTGGTTGCGTGGTATATACACGGGGTTGATTGCGCGCATTCGCTTCTGTGCGGCTGGCGTCGTGCCCTGCGGTGCGATGCGAGTGTGCCAGCGGGCGAGCCACGCGCAGCTCTGTTCGTGGCTACCCAGCAGCGACATAAGCTCGGTGGTGTCACCCGCTGCGGCCGGGACAAGCGCGCGGTGGGCGCGCGTAAAGTCGACGTTGTGGGTAGACAGCAAGCTCAACCAATCGCGTACAAGCTCCACGTCGCCCTCGTGCTTCTCGGCAAGCCCAAGCTTGGCGCAGGCTCCCTGCATCCAATGCGCCTCGTACACGCCGTCGAAGGCACCAAGGGCCTCGGTTGCAAGTGCGACGGCGCGCTCGTCGTCGCCTTCGTTCTGCGCAGCGATGAGCGGCAGTAGGGTGTCCGCCAGGCGTGCAAGGTTCCATTTGGCGATCTTGGGCTGCTGCCCGAACGCGTATCGCCCATTGCGGTCGATGGATGAGAACACGGCCGAAGGCGAGTACGCTTCCAGAAAGGCGCATGGCCCGTAATCGATCGTCTCCCCCGAGAGCGTCATGTTGTCTGTGTTCATCACGCCGTGCACAAACCCTACGTTCATCCACTTGGCGATGAGCGAGGCCTGGCGCTCAATGACAGCTGAGAGCAGCGCCAAGTAGCATCCCGGAGTGCCTGCAAGATGCACGTAGTGACGCTCGATCACAAAGTCCGCCAAGCGACGTAGCAACTCAAAATCACCGCGTGCGGCCACAAACTCGAAGCTCCCGACGCGGATGTGGCTGGCTGCGACGCGTACGATCAAAGCGCCCGGCAGCATTCCTTCGCGCGCGACGTGCTCTCCCGTGGCTACGACCGCAAGCACACGCGTGCTTGGGATGCTGAGCGCGTGCATCGCCTCACCCAGCAAATGCTCTCGCAACATGGGGCCGAGCGTGGCCTTGCCATCGCCGCCGCGTGAGAACACCGTCTTGCCGGAGCCCTTGAATGCCATGTCGCGGCGCACGCCCTGGGCATCCACAAGCTCGCCCAGCAACAGTGCGCGGCCGTCCCCGAGCTGCGGAGAGAAGCCGCCGAACTGATGACCCGCATACGCTTGCGCGATGGGTACGGCTCCCTTGGGGACTTGGTTGCCGGCGAGCACCGCAAGGCCGTCGACGCTGCGCAGAAACTCTGGCGCAAGACCAAGCTCGCGGGCGAGAGACTCATTGAACTGCACGACGGAGGGCGCGGGCGCGCCGCTGGGCGTGCTCCTCACGCCGAGCTCAGGCAATTGTTCCGCGAAGGTATTGGTAAAGGGGATCACGCCGCGCATTGTTGTACGGAACGGCAGCCGTGTCGCCGAGCATTTCTCGGCTGGCAGTTCTTGAGCGCACGGGGCCAAGAGCTGACTGCCGCGGGAATTTGTGGTTTTTACGTGGCGACACCACCGAAAATATTTGATTTCCCGCGACAGCGTCACTATCGTTGGGTTGTGTACATCTCTCGTAGTCTTCAGCTCGCTCAAGTCTTGAAGCGAAATTCTGTTCTGCTTCTCGGGCCACGCCGCACGGGGAAGAGTAGCCTCATCACGCATGAGCTCAAACCCGACCGCAGCTACAACCTGCTCGAGGCGGACGTATTCCAGGCGCTCTCGGCGCGGCCATCGCTGATTCGCGAGTCCTTGCGTGCCAAGGACAAGCTCATCGCCATCGACGAAATTCAGAAGCTGCCTGTGCTTATGGACGAGGTCCATGCGCTTCTCGAGACCCACAACGTGCGGTTCGTTCTGACGGGTAGCAGCGCCCGGAAGCTCATGCGCAGCCACACGAAGCTGATGGGAGGTCGGGCGCGCTCGATGACGCTGCACCCGCTGTCGTACGGTGAGCTCAAAGACTTCGACATGGAACGCGCCCTTCGCTTTGGCACGCTCCCGTTTGTGTACTTGAGTGAGGAGCCGCAAGACGACGCCAGCGGCTATGTGAGTGACTACATCCGGGAGGAAATCGTGGCTGAGGGGATGGCCCGCAACGCACAGCAGTTCAGCCGTTTTCTCGAGGGTGCCGCCGTCTCGCACACGCTCGAACTTAACTTCGAGGCCATTGGCCGCGAAGCGCAAGTGCCCGCGCGCACGGTGCGCGACTACTACGCCATTTTGGCCGACACGCTCTTTGGCGAGACCATTTTCCCCTACCAAAAAACCGTGTCGCGCAAAGCCACCACGCACGGCAAGTTTTACTTCTTCGACATCACTGTGCCGCATTCGTTGCTGAAGGTGCGCGAGCTGGTACGCGCCACACCGGCTTATGCGGCGGCCTTCGAGCACATGGTGTTTCGCGAGCTCCGCACCTACCGTGACTACCGTTCACGTGACACTGAGCTCTGCTTCTACCGCGATGTTTCCAAGCGCGAGATCGACTTCTTGGTGAACGGCAACATTGGCATCGAGGTAAAGTCCGGCGCGATGGTCGCCGACCGAGATCTCAAGACGCTCAAGGTCGTCGGGGACGAGCTCAAGCTCAAACGCAAAATCGTGGTGAGCCGCGAGCGCTTCCGTCGCCGAGTCGGGGACATCGACATCATCCCCATGACGGAGTTTCTAGAGGAGCTCTGGTCTGGCGAGTTGATTGCGTAAATTTTCGAGGCGTCGCGATGCAGCAGATTTGGCGAGTAGTGCGTGCTCCAAGGCATCGCATGCGGTCTGCATCTAGTTGGACTCGGCGTCGTTTCCGTACTCGCCTACGGTGAGCACACTCCACTGCACCGCCTGCCCCTTCGAGCGGAAGAACCTCTAGATCCCGTCGTACGCAGGGCCGTGCGATGATCTTTGGGTCGTCATGTGGCGGCTTCAACGCACCGGTTTCAACGCACCGGTTGCACCAAGCAGACTTGTTGTCTATAGCAACTCATATGCGATTTCAAGTTTCCTATTTCATTTGGTCATTCATCGTCTTGGGCGGGTCGGGCATCGGATGTAGCGCGCCGAATGCCGTTGATGCTGTGCCACCCACGCAGCAGTCTGACTCACAAGTTGTTGCGACCGATGCCGCTTCGAGCAACGACGCTGGAACCGACGCGGCGGTTGCGGAGCCCGTGGCATGTGCGGATGTCCTCTCTAATGCGATAGTGACCAAAGCCATTCTCGGCGTGAAGTCGGGCACCTCGTTCCGAACGTGGGTCGTGAGCGCGCGCAACGGCGACACGTTCTTTACGTTGACCGTCCGGGAGAGTCAGGGCGCGAAGCCGGGCATCTCCAGCGGTGCGTTTGAAGTCGATACACAGCGTCCGGCGGACGTTCCGGTTAGCCTTCTCGTTCAGTCTGACTGTCACGCGCATGGCGACCATTTTCATTGTGGTCCAACCTTTTTACCAATGGCGGGAACTTGGGCGTTCACTGCCCTGCCGTCCGCAGTAGGCCAGCCACTGGCCCTTGAGCTGTCCGCCACGATGGCCGAGGCGCGGTTGCGCGCCGGCAAGGCAACGTGGGTTACTGGTGGCAAGACGATTTGTGTGCAAAAACGAAAGCTAGAGGCCTCGGTGAAGGCGCCATAGGACCTATTTGTGGTCTTCGTGGTCAGGCTCCCCCCAAAGTCCGCAAGCGAAGCAAGCGGACCCAAGCCGCGCCAAGTCCGCAAGCGAAGCAAGCCGACCCAAGCGCAGATCCGCCCACATCAACAAATTCAGATGACGCGGAGCGGAGGCGCCGCGTCGGCTAGCGAAGGGACGCGCGGAGCGTACGAGTGTACGCGAGCACGCCCAAGCGACGCCGCGCGGATGCCTCCGCTCCGCGTCGCTGAATTTGTGGGCGCAACAGGATTTGAACCTGTGGCCTCCACCGTGTGAAGGTGGCACTCTACCGCTGAGTTATGCGCCCGGTAACACCATTGCCCTTAATCTCCACCGCCCAAAGATCCAAGAAAATTCTGGATGCACTCTGCATGCTCATGCGAGCGCCACAAACTTGAGGTAGGCTCCCTCGGGGAAGGCGGGCAGGGTGGGGTGGTCGCTTGGAGGGCCGTAGCTTGCGATCGCGCGCAAATCCGCGCGCCCCAAGGCCTCGTCGGTGAGCGTGGCTCGAAAGCGCGTCATATCCATGTGGCTAGAGCACGAGGCCGCACAAAACACGCCGCCGGGCGCGAGCAACTTGGCGCAAGCTGCATGCAGTTTGGTGTACGCCTCGGTGGCGCGCGGGACGGACTTTTCGTTCGGTGCAAAGCTCGGCGGGTCGCAGACAATCAAGTCGAACTGCTCGCCGCGCTCCAGCGCGTTCTGCATAAATTGAAACGCATCGGCGGCCACAAAGCGATGCCCGCTTGGGTCTAGGCCGGCGGCTCGAAAGCTTTCTTCGGCCGTGCGGTG
Source organism: Myxococcales bacterium (assembly GCA_043779025.1). Lineage (GTDB taxonomy): Bacteria > Myxococcota_A > Polyangia > Polyangiales > Polyangiaceae > JAAFHJ01. Next base: position 1,225 of record JAYWGI010000290.1, on the reverse strand, counting down.
GGCTTTGGCGGCGATGTCCACGCTGGTGGTCACGGCGCCCGCGCGCGCGGCAAAAACGGAGAACCCTCCTGCGTACGAAAACAAGTTCAGCATGCGCACAGGCAGGGAATTGCCTCGCGCCGTGAGCATGGCGCAGAGTTCGCCCACGCGTCGGCGGTTGTCGCGCTGGTCTAAAAAAGCACCCGTCTTTTGGCCGTCAAACAGATCCACGCAAAAGGGCACGCCGTGCTCCGCCACCACTACGCGGGCGTCAGGCATCGGCCCCTCCAGCACCACAGGCGGGCCACTGCGGTCGGGGTCGCGGCCAAGGAGCGACACGATGCCTTGCGCGCGCAGCAGCGACCACACGGCTCCTACAAATTCGGGCGTGCGCACGCGCGCGGCATCGCCATCGGTACGCAGTACGGCCACGTCGCCGTAGCGGTCGATGGTGAACCCGGGCGTGCGATCTCCCTCGCCATGAAGCATGCGGTAGGCGCTGGTCTCGCCGCCTGCGAAAAGCCAGTCGCGTACAGCAAACGCGCGCTCGGCATACGCGCGAAAGGTGGCCGCGTTGACCTCACTGGTGGCGCCCGACCAGACCCTTACGGCGAGCGGCGAGCTGGCATCGAAGATGCCGTGATAGGTCACACTGTCATCGCCCGGTACCACGAGCTTTACGCTCTCGCCCATTTGCGGCATTTCGCGCGGCGGCATCAATCCCTCTCGGTAAACCCAAGGGTGGCCGGCGCGTAAAGCGGAAACAGCACGGCGTTGCAGCGTAAGCGTTTTCATGGGTTCGCCCGGCTTTTGGCGTGTTTGGGGGCAGGCCGTCAACCGCTGTTCACGTGAACAGCGGTTGACACCTTGGAAATATTTGCGCGCCGCGGTGACGGATTTGCATTTGCCGCGACAACAGCTCTTTCGAGGACTAGCAACCGCCGCCACTCACAGAGCACCGGCGTCAAAGCGGGGCGCTTTCTCAAACCTCAATGCGACCAATCTCAGAACCACGCCTCCTTAAGGACACACACATGAACCACACCAAAATCAGGTACCTTGCCGCTGCTCTCACCACCGTTTCTGCCAATGCGTTCGCGCAGGGCTACACCATGCAAGCCGTTCCCGTTGCACCGGCCAATGAGTCTGCGCCTATGGCGGTAGCCGCACCCGGCGCGAGCGACCACTCCGCAGTGGTTGGCCACATGGGCGTGGGCTACATGGGCGCCAAAGACGTGCCGCTTGC
>JAYWGI010000289.1:0-5692 GCA_043779025.1 Myxococcales bacterium | reverse complement strand
CGCTGTACGGAGACACAGCAAAAAGGCCCATTTCGGACGTGGATTTGCGTGTGCAGCGCACCCAGTTTGCCGCGCTTTGCACACTCGTGGAGCGAGAGCGTTGGCGAGTTCAAAGCCGATACGACGTCTACGGCAGTGTTTGCGTAGACATCGAGGGCATGCCCGTGGACATCGAGTCGCACATTGGACCGCCCCACCTTTGCCGCTTGGGGGTGCGCGATCTGCTCGCTCATGGCGCGCGGACTGCGATTGGGCAAACGTACGCCATGATCCCCGATGTGGTTGATCACGCGCTGCTGGTGGTTGTCAACTTGTTCAAAGACAAGATCACGACGGCCATGCCGTGGGCCCTCGGCGACCTGGCGATGTTGGTGGGGCACCCGAACTTCGAGTCCTCGCTGTTCGTCGAGCGGGCGCAACGGTACCGCATGACGCTAATGTGCAAACTGGTGCTTGAGCAGCTTGCGGCCCGTTCACAGGCGCCGGAACTTTTGCAGCTTGCAACCCGCCTCTCGCCGCCGCCCTGGTATAACTCCTACGCGCAGGCCTACGTACAGACCTCGCAAGCGCCGCACCGGCTCCCCGCCCGCCTTATCGCGCGGCTAGGGTCCGACGCTGCCGTGGACTGGCCAAAGGCACTATGGTGGGCGGCGCGATTGACGTTCGAAACGTAAAGAGTGCAAGAAGTGCAAAAATGGCCGTGAGCGGCATGCGCTGACGCACAATAAGCCCTACGTTGGAGACTCCCGCCGCGTATACGAGCGACATCGGAAGGGAAAATGCGACAAGCAGCGCGGTCACAGTACGGTCGTCGCGCCACAACCGAGGGAAGTGGCGAACGATGCGGTACATGGAATAGCACATAAAAAGCCCATCCAGTTTTCCAATTTGAAACGCAATCGAGCCACCACCCCATGGAAACGGCGAAAATAAAGTGTAAGCGAGCTTGAGATGAATCTGAGCCCAAGGGTTGTCAGTGTCGTCGAAGTGGATACCGGAGCCGCCCGTCGCATTGCCGTCGACGACGTTCTTGGAGGTTCCAACCTCAAACGTGCGTTGGGCGTCGTCACCCAGCGTAGTCAACAAATCCGTGTAGTTTGCAACGAGCGCGATCACAGCGAAAGAGACCATGGCCACAGTCACTTGACGAACGGCCGACCGCGAGCCCAAGCCGATAACCCCAATGGCCGCGGGGAGCGCGACGGCGAACAGCAGGTAATGGCGAACCAGCCAAAGGAGCGACGCGCAGCCAAAACACACGAGCAACTGCACGAAGCTAAACTTGTCGCTGAGACGAACGGCTGCGGCCAGCGCCCCGAATGTCAACGCAAGCACCATGGCGTCCTTGTACATGTGCGACGAATACAAGAAGATCGACGGGACAAAGAGCAGCGCAATGGTGGAACGAAGCGCCGTGCGTTCGGGCACTCCACGCTGCACGGCAAGCGCGTAAAAATTAAGGCCGGTAAGACAGGCCAAGCCAGCGGTAACGACCGTACCCCCGAGGCGCGTTGCCGCGCCACCATTGAGGTAAAAAACGTAGGCAAACACGTTTACCGGCAGTGAGATCGTGGCAATTTTCTCGCCGCCGAAATCCGTCATGTAATAGTAAACGCCCGAGCGTTCCCACATGCGTGCAATGACGAGGGCAACCCGCTCGTAGCCCATCCAATCGCCTTCAACACCATTGGCGAACCACGGAAGATCTGCTCCCAGCCACATCATCATGAGACGCAGCACCAGCGCGAGCGTGATGCACCACGTTAGCTCCGTGCGGTGGGCGCCTCCCACATGATTGGCCATCAACAACAAGCAGCCGAATGCGAGAATAAGAAACGCGACTCCAATCATTGTGTCACCATCCCGGCGCTGGCCAAGGTCAAACCTGGCTGCGCATTGAGGCGATTGCTCAGGTCCAACCGAACGTCGGCATGTTTAAGAATACCTGGTCGGTGAGATACGATCACAATTGTACACCGCCCTCGGAGCGCGAGAAGCGACTCTGCGATCTCGCTTTCCGTCGCCTCGTCAAGATTGGCTGAGGCTTCGTCGAGCACCAAAAGTTCGGGTTCGAGCAGCAGAGCCCGCGCGAGGCATAAGCGTTGCTTTTGTCCTGCAGAAAGCCCGCCACCGTCCTCGTTAAGCAGGTGCTGCAGCCCCAACGGGAGAGCTCGAACTTGGTCCTCAAGGCGTGCAGCACGCAGCGCGGACCATAGTTGTGCCTCGGAAAAATCCTGGGCGTCAATGCCGTAGCAAAGGTTGTCGCGCAATGTGCCCGCAACAAGAAAGGCGTCGGCACCGACGTAGCCGGTGCGCGGTTTCTGCGTTTCAAAATACTGCTCAGCGGGCATCCCCCCAACCATGACCTCACCACTGCCTGGGCTTAGGACGCCTAAGAGCAGTCCCAAGAGCGTGCTTTTCCCCACCCCGCTCGGGCCAACCACCGCAAAGCACTGCCCGGCCGCAATGCTGAGACTTAGCCGGGAGAGCACATCGCGCTCCGACCCTTCATACGCAAAACTCACGTCACGAAGCTGAAACCCAGGAGGTTGATGTTGGATCGAAAGCAAGGTCCCCGGGCGTTTCACAATCGGGATCTCCCGCATCGCGTCATCGATTTCTGATGGGCTAAAAGATGCCACAAACGACAGAGATCGCTTGGCGTGACCAGCATGCTGAACCAATTGACCGGACTGTTGCGCGGCGACTGCTGCGGCCTGCACAAAGCGAGTGAATAGGTACAAGAAGGACAGCAGGGCGCTCGGCGAGGTACTTCCCCCCACGAACGCGAGCACGGCAAGAATCAGGACCACCCCCATGAACGGAGGCAACACCGCAACTGCGTTTGCAAGTTCGGTCGCTCGCACGGAATGGCCAAGATGGCGTTCGATAAACGTGGTGAGATGCTTGTGCTCGCGGTGCTCCGTGCGCAGTACACGCACCAGCAGTGCATTGCGCAGCACCCGAAGCAGCCCCGCGTTCAGACCATCGACTTCGACGGGTATTTGCTCGGCAACACGCTGAACCTTTCGGTTCATGAAGGTCACGACGGCAGCCACCAGCACAAGGCCGACCGTCGTCAGCAGCGCAGGCCTCCACGCTACATGAAACATGAACAACCACAAGACCAACGCCTGGACGGCGCCTCCAATTGCGAGCACAAGCGCAAAAACCGCAGACGATGTCTTGATAAATCCCTCACCGATAGCGCCTTGCAAAGCCGACGCAGCGACGTAACGGCGCGGGCGCGCGAGCAATACGTCGTAAACAGCAAGCCGGCGCAACCGTGCAACCACCACCTCTTGGGTCACAAAACTACTCTGCCAAAACACCCATTGGAAAATCCCCCGCAATGCCGCTACGACCAAAAGCGCGGCGCCGAGCATGTGGGGCGAGAACCTGCTGAAGTCGGGCCCCATCGCCACCACGACTTTGGGAGACATCACACCCATGACGTTGAGGAAGGCCTGAATGAACCAGGAGACAGCTAGCTCCACAATGGCAAAACCGATGGACGCCAAAAGGCCTACGAGCGCCCAAACCGCCGCGCGGCGCCCGAGTGCGTGAGCGAGGGTTCGCCAAAGAGACATCCGGGACCACCGGATTGGAACAGCTCGCATTTTAGAGCTCTTGTGTAACCAAGGCGTGTACGAGTATCGAGCGAAATCGAGACATCATCCTGTGGCCCCTTCAAAACGAATCCTCTTCGTCGTCAATCACGCGGGCTTCTTCGTGTCGCATCGCCTTGCGATCGCCAAAGCTGCGAAGGAACAGGGCTATGAGGTCCACGTGACAGCTCAGGCCGACGGCAAAGAGCACCACATTGTTGCTGCAGGGCTGCACTTTCACAACTGGGAAGTCACTCGCGCATCCAGAGGACTGGTGACAGAAGGTCGCGCGCTGCGTTCGCTCGACCGCGTCGTGGCAAGGGTGAAGCCGTCGTTGATGCATCTCGTCACGATGAAGGGGATGCTGTACGGCGGCGCGGTCGCCCGTCTGCGAGACGTACCAAAGGTTGTTTTTGCGGTCAGCGGACTCGGTTATGTATTTCTGCGCGAGGGCGCGCGTGCCGCAATGTTTCGTCGCGCCCTGCTGCTCTCGTTTCAGGCCGTCATGCGACGGCCGAACGCACACGCGGTGTTTCAGAATGACGACGACCGAGGCGTGTTCCTTGACGCCGGATGTCTGCAGTCCAGAGCGTCTTACACGATGATTCGAGGTTCTGGGGTAGACCTTCGCGCCTTCCCAACCAGCCCGATTCCAGAAGGGAACCCAGTCTTTATGCTGCCTGCGCGCATGCTGCGTGACAAGGGCGTAGAGGAATACGTGGAAGCTGCACGCATTCTGCGCGCCCGCGGAGTACATGCCCGGTTCGCACTTGCGGGCGGCACGGATGAGAACCCCGCAAGCATCCCCGAGGCCACGCTTCGCGCTTGGGAAGCCGCTGATTTGGTAGACTGGTTGGGACATCGCACAGACATGGCCGCCGTGCTGCAAAGCGCGTTCGCGGTGGTACTTCCGTCCTACCGTGAGGGGCTGCCCAAGGCCTTGCTCGAAGGCGCCGCGTGTGGTCGCCCGCTTGTGGCAACGGATGTGCCCGGCTGCCGCGACGTGGTGCGTGACGGCCACAATGGATGGCTGGTGCCAGCCAAGGACGCGGTCGCGCTCGCGGAGGCGATGTACAAGCTCCTCGCTTCGCCACTGCAAGCCGCCGAAATGGGACGCTGCGCTCGCGAAGATGCAGAGCAGCGCTTCGCGCTGCCGGCCGTGATCGACGCACACCTCGCAATGTATGCGACGCTACACGGGGAATCGTGAGCGCACAAGATTCAGCGCCCGCGGAGACCATCGCGGTAATCGGTCTGGGCTACGTCGGTCTGACAACCGCGGTGCTTGCCGCGCGGGCTGGCTTCCAGGTGCTGGGTGTGGATACAGACCATGCGCGCCTTGAAATGCTCGCGGCCGGACACAGCCCTTTTGGCGAGACGGACCCGGACTTGCATGCGCTATGCACCCAAATGATCAGCACCGGGGCGCTAAGGGTGGCCGGCGAGCTCACCCCGTCGGACGTGGTCTTCGTCGCGGTACCGACCCCCGTGCTGCCGTCGCAATTGCCCGATGAGCGTCCTCTGGTGTCGGCTCTGGCCCAGGTTGCCAAAGGCTCGCCGCACGCGGGCCTCGTGGTGCTTGAGTCAACACTCGCCCCCGGAACCATGCGCCGACTTGTTGCGCCTTTCATGTCGAGCCCGCAGCAACGTTTTGTTCACGCACCTGAACGCATTATGCCAGGGAAACTGCTCACAAATGCCACGAACATGCCGAAGGTTCTGGGCGTAGAGTCCGATACGGCTTGGGAGCGCGCGCGTGTGCTGTTCGGGCGTTGGAACGCCGGCCCCCTGCGCCGGACGACCTGGGCCAACGCAGAGCTTTGCAAGACGGCCGAAAACGCCTGGCGTGACCTCAATATCGCTTTCGCCAACACCCTCGCCATGGCATGCGAGTCCGCCGGAGGCGATTTCGAGACGGTGCGCGCGCTGGTCAACGAAAGCCCAGGGCGGAATGTGCTCAAAGCCGGCGTAGGCGTAGGTGGCTCCTGCCTTCCAAAGGACACGCTCCTTTTGAGCTCCGCGCTTCCGGCCGATGAGTTTCTCCGTGCCGGTCGGCGACTGAATGCAGCGATGCCGCACCACGC
>JAYWGI010000288.1:0-2109 GCA_043779025.1 Myxococcales bacterium | reverse complement strand
AGTTACCCCTTGTTGGTGGACCCCGAGTGGACAGCCGCCAGCCAGCTTCCGTCATCGAACCAGCGATGGTCTGGATTCATCAACAAGCTCCCATCCGGCGATGTGTTCGTATCGAGCATCGCATCTCAAGCCTCTCAGATTTTTCGCGCCGCCTCGGGGGTCTGGTCCGCCACCGCCGCGTCCCCTGTGGGCACCGCCCTGTCAGCGCGATCGGTCGTTTTGAATGACGGCACGGTGCTCATTGGCGAGGAGAACAGCATCTACCGATACGACCCGACCGCTGGCACGTTCACGGCGCGGGCCGCTCCCCCCGCCTACCGGCAACGTGCAGCGATGATCACACTTCCAAGCGGCTTGGTGATGTACGCGGGCGGGGCCGATTCGGGTTTCACGACTGTTTACAACTCTGCCTACCTCTACAATCCAACCACCAACACATGGGCCGCTACGGGCTCGATGCCCATCGCGCGACGCGATACCAATTTGGTGCAACTTGACGCGAATCGTATCGTCGCCATTGATGGATCCGGACCTGGGTCCGCTCAGTTGGAAGCGTCCGAAGTTTACAGCATTTCGGCGGGTACTTGGAGCACGCTGGCCGCATCGGGAACCACGGGAATCATCGCCCCGAACCTGCTCAAGCTCTCGAACGGCAACATTCTGGTTTCGGGCTCCTGGAACAACCAAAACGTCTCGCGCCTACTCAATGGCACGACGCTTGTTTGGAGCAACCCCGGGACCATGACTTACGGCATGAGGTCTCGCGGCCAGTCGCTCGCCGAGAGCGGAGGCTTTGTGTACGGCGCGAGTGACAGCGCGGTGAATGTGAACCGCTACACGCTGAGTGGCGGCTGGAGCGCGGGCCCTGCGCTTGCCATCTCCGCTCAGGTTGAATCGAGTGGAGTCGCGCTCAATGATGGACGCATCCTCTTTGTCTCGAGCACGTCACAGGTTGAACTGCTCTCCATTTGCGGTGACGCCATCTTGAACACGGGCGAGGCCTGCGACGACGGCAACGCGACTTCGGGCGACGGCTGCAGCGCTACGTGCGCTATCGAGGCGAACTACACTTGCAACAGGAGCAACGTCATCGCGAACGGCGATTTTGAGCTGCCGCTCAACGCGACTGGAAGCTTTACGACGTACAACGCCGGAACGGTACTCGGCGGCGCCGCGGGATCTTGGACGGTTTCTGCCGGTTCGGTGGACTACCTCAATACCTACAACTCTTGGCAAGCGGCCTCTGGCGCCCAGTGCGTGGATATGTCCGGCAGCTCTGCGGGTACGGTCACGCAGACGTTTCCCACCGTCTCCGGCCGAAACTACGCTGTGCAAATGCGCACCGCCATCAACGCAGACAGCGGTCTCACGTCGGCGACTGCGACCGTTTCGGTCGCCTCGGGCGCCTCGAATTTTTCGTGGAGTATCCTGTCCAAAACACCTTCTACCGCGGCGACATGGCCTCTGCAGACGCTGCGCTTTACGGCCGGTGGCACGTCTACAACCCTGACCATCGCCTCCACCACCGCCGGCTTCGCGGGAATTGTTCTGGACGACGTTCGGGTCTACGACGTTGTGTCATTGGCCTGCGTGCCCAACTGCGGCAACGGCGTCCTCAATGGCGCCGAAGCCTGCGATGACGGCAACACGACGCCCGGCGACGGCTGCAGCGCTACGTGCACGATTGAGGCAGGGTTTAGCTGTCCGCGCCAAAGCCTGCTCACCAACGGCGACATGGAGGGCAACGTAGACTCGGTGAATCGCAACATATGTTCCGGCTACAATGCAGGCTCCACAAACATCCCGGGATGGACGGTGGTGGGCAACCAAGTACAGCAGTGCGAAGGCCAGGGCTGGACGGCCCCAACGGGCGAGCAGATTGTCCATCTCAATGCCACGACCATGGGCGGCATCCAACAAGCCTTTGGCACCGTATCTGGAAGAAACTACTCCTGGGAGGCACGGATCGCGGCGAGGACTGGCGGCGCGGCTACCAAGACGGGCTATGTGTACATCGTCTCGGGCGCGACCAATGTGACGACCAACTTCTCTACGACCACCGCGATGGGGTCTGCCAGCTGGGACACCCTCTCGGGCTCGTTCACGGCG
>JAYWGI010000287.1:0-5722 GCA_043779025.1 Myxococcales bacterium | reverse complement strand
CCGACGAGCTCGAGCAATGGATGCTGGCCGGAAAACTCGACAACGTGTCGCCGGGCGAACCCAAAATGAACGAAGCCGATGTGGCGAGCTTTATGGACGCCGTGGCCAAAATGGCTGACGCGTAGTGTGCTCTGCGCCTCATAGAATCGGCGCGTGTGCGCGTAGGCGTGTGGCTTCGTCGGGGGTGACTTTGCCCCGTTTGACTTCCGGTTTGGGCTCCTGTTTTTGGTCTGGTTTTGGTGTGGCTTTAGAGTCCGCAGCAGAGATGGTCTTGGTGTTGTGACGTGCCGCGGGGGTAGCCGTCGCGTGAGCCGCGGCCACGGGCGTGAGCACTTGGTCTGCGGCCCCCGCAGTGAGTCCTGGAGCGAGGGTGGGTGTTGGTGAAGCTGTGGCCAACGGTTCATGTGCAATCACGGCGTCAGGGTTCTTCTTTGGCGAGCGCGCGAAGTGGGTGTAGCCCCAAAATCCGGCAACCGTGAGCGCGGCCGCGGCAGCCACAAATCCAAGCCTGGGCCGACCCCGGGCGCCGTTGGGCGCGTACGATTCGCGAGGCTTTTTCCACGTATCTGGCAGCGGGTTGCGGCTCGGCCTAAACGCCTCGAGCGCGGGAGAGGGCGGGATCTCAGAGGCACGTGGAGCGGGTGCGCGCTCGTCCAGTGTGCTGTCTTGCCCGTCCTGTGCGGGCGTGGCAGCGAGATCCTCTGCGGCTGCATTGGCCGGGACCCACGCTGTTTTGCGCGAGACGGTGGTGAGCGCATGCTCAAGCACCATCGCTTCGGTCTCGTCTCCGCCATACTCGCTGGCCGTGTCGGGGATCTCCTCGAGCAGCGCCCGAAGCGCACCCGCCATCGCGAACGCGGAAGGGAAGCGATCGTGTTCGTCTTTGGCGAGCGCCCGGTGCAAAAAATCCTCCAGTGACGCCGGCGCCTCAATGCACTCCTGCAGCGGCATGGGCGCGGTCCGTGTATGGGCGCGCACCCAGTCCTCGTGGGCCTTGTGCAGGCCTAGCGGGTGCTTGCCCGTGAGCGTTTCGAACAGACAAATCCCAACCGCGTAGAGGTCGGAGGAGAAGGTGGCCTCACCGCGCAATTGCTCGGGCGCGGCATAGCGGAGCGTGCCCAGAAATGTTGGGCCTTGCGTGTGCCGAAGGGGGCTGGCGAGCACGCGCGCCACGCCGAAGTCGAGTAGCACCGCGCGCACCTCGTTGGGGCTCAGGCGGCAAAGGAAGATGTTTGCGGGCTTGATGTCTCGATGCACGAGTTGGTGCTGCATGTGGGCCGCATCGAGCGCGTCGAGTACATCGAGCGCGATGTGTATTGCGGCCTTCACGCCCATGCCGGCGCCCCGCCGCCGCAACACATTGAGCAGCGGCTCCCCTTTGAGCGCAGACATGACGAAGTAGGGACGGGCCTCGCGCTCCGACGTCATGCCGCCGTCGACGACCCGCACAATGTTGGGGTGGTCGATACGGGCCAAAATGCGCGCCTCCTCGCGCATGCGTCGGGCCACCTCCTCGCGATCGGCCAGTGTGGCGTGCAAGACCTTCATCACGTAGCTTTTGGCCAGAAACGCGTGCTCCACCTCGACCACCACGCCGTGGCCGCCGCGCCCTATGGTGCGCTGCACGACGTATTGCGTGCCGGGGACGCGCATACCGGGTTGGAGATCGTCTTCTTGCGACATGGGAGGGGGACTCCTGAGTGTGTGGGGCGGCGCGATTTTTGCAAGCGTGCGGCCATGCGTTTGCGTAGCCGTGGGGTATGCTCGTCCAAACAGCTGCAATAGTTGCGAGAGGAATGACCATGCGACACGCAAACCGCCACAAAGCACCCCGAACGCTTCCGCGCACGCTTGCTGCGCTGCAAGCCGGCCTTCTTCTCTCCGCGGCCAGCTGCGTCGGGGAGCCTGAGCCCGTTTGCACAGGCGCCAATTGCGGTGCCGCCACGGTGCCTGCGTCCGCGCTGCTGCCTTGTGCGTTTGGCCAGCAGCCGAGCGCCTCGTGTCAGGTCGATCGTACCCTTGGCGTGTTTCTAAGCCCGAAGGGTCGCGACGACGGAGACGGTACAGTGAGCCGCCCCTTCCTTACTTTTGCCCGGGCCATGCGCGACGAGCGATTCAAGAAGAATGGTCAGATTTTTGCTTGCATTGGCGACTTCTCGGAGCCCGTGCGTGCCGCCGACTTGCCTCGCCTCGCGATCCTCGGTGGTTTCGATTGCAGCTCGTGGGCGCCTGCGGCCGGGATCACCCGCATTGTGACGGCCGAGCAGGTGGGGCTTGCACTGCGCCGTGTTCCGGTTGCGCATCTCTATGACCTTGAGATTCGCACCAACGATGCGCCGGCCAAGGAGCTGGGCGTGTCCCGCATCGGCCTTGCACTCACCGACGTGGCGTCGGCGTCGCTCGCGCGGCTGAGCGTGCACGCCGGCGCGGCATCGCAAGGCGCGCCGGGTGCCGATGCGGCGCCGAATCCCGGGGTCTCCTATGGCGCGCCGTATGAGGCTCGGATTTGCGCTGACGGCAGCTGGAGCGCGGGTGCCGGGGCGGAGCACGAGTCACCCCGCATCGAAACCGAGGTTGGCACGTCCAGTAGCAGGTCTTTCGTCGATGCCAGCCCAAGTTCAGGACAGAACAACGTTGAAATTTCCCTCATTGGGAAACACAAGCATGGATACGCTGGCGCAAATGGACGTGCGGGCATGGCCACACCGCTGTCGGCGGACCTCGGAGCCTATGACGCCGCGCTAAGTTTGTGGAAGCCACCGACGCCGTTCTTCGGAGCAGCGGGTGCTCCTGGAGGCGGTAGTGGCCAAGACGGCGCGAGCTACGCTTCCAATGCAGGAACCTGCGGCGGTAGCGGCGGCGGAGGCGGTCAAGGTGGCGGCCACAGCATCGGGGTCTACGTTGAGAATTCGACCGTCACGTTGCGTGATGTACGCATTCAAAGCTCCAAAGCTGGCGGCGGCGGCCCGGGGGCTGAAGGTGCGCCTGGCGAGGTCTACTTGGGGGCGACTGAGCCTTTTGTTGGCGGGACGAAGCACGCTGGCCCTGGCGGCGGCGGAGGTGGTGGAGCGGGAGGCAACGGCGGCAATGGCGGGTTATCCGCGGGAATTTGCTGGATCAAGTCGACGGCAACGTTGGACGGCGTCGCCCTCACGAACAAAGACACGGCGCTCTGGTTCGCGGGTCCCTCTGTGCGCGCTCCCGGCGGATCGCCTGGACTCGGAGGAGTCTGGGGCTACGGCACAAACTCACCGTACCCCGGCTCCGCGCCCTCCGGCGCCGCGGGCATTTCGGGCGCCGTTCAAGCGAGCTACACGCCCGCGAAGTAGCGAGGGTAGAGTGCTCTATCGGTGGCGTCGGCGGGTGCGTACGCGCTCGAGCGCGGGCTTGCGTACCACGCGTGGCGCTTTGCGCTCTGCGCGATCTACACGTTCTGAGTCGGTCGAGCCCGAGCTCGAGGGCTTGTCGGCCAGCACGATCTCGAGCACGTCGCCCTTGGCGCGCACCAGGTAGTTGGGCACGCCGTCTTTGAACTCGACGACGAGCTCGGCACGTTTGTCGGTGTTGCGCACGCGCATGGACTCGATGCGTGGGTCTTGCGACGCGAGCGGCCCTGCAGCCTCGGTGGCGCGCACGTTGGGCAGGTCCACGGTGAAGCCCGTAGGCGTGTGTTCGCCCTGAATTTGCTCGATGGGCGCGTTCATGTGCAATCGCAAGGTCTTGCCGCTGGCAATGCCGCCTTGGCCAAACGAGTGGACCGCGTGGTGGCGTCTCGGTGCGCCGCGATCTTCGCGTTCGGCGCCGGTGTTCGGTGCTGGGCTTGAGCCTGGGCTGGGTGTCGAGGAGAAGTCGTCCGAGCCGCGGGAGAGCGAAAGAGGGGTCGCCGCGGCGACCGGGGTCGTGGGCGCCCAGGCTCCGGACGATTGCCCTGCGGCCGGCATCGCCGGTGGCGTGTACGGAGCGTAGCCGGCTGTGGCGCCCGGTGCTGCGGCTTGCGCGGCCCATGGCGTTGCGCTGGTGTCGAGGCCTCCTGTACCGGGCGCCGCGTAGGGCGTTGCAGCCATCGCGGCCGCGGGGTCGTACGCTGCTGCCCCACCGGCCACGCCAGCCACGGCGGGGGCCGTCTGGACCACATCGAAGCCAGGGTTGGAGGCGGCCGCGGCGGTCGTTCCCGCATTGGCGGTCCCGGGGTCGGAGCTTGCGGCCACGGGGGCCGCATCGCCGCGGCTGAGCGCGAACGCGCCCAACATCACCGACAAGCTTACGGCGCTGCCTAGCGCCAGTGCGCGCTTGTTTTTGGTGACCCATTCGGCAGGCGTGGCGTTCGCCGTTGGGGCGGCGCCCTTCGCTGGAACTTGGCGGCGGAGCAAATGCTTGCCCTCGCTGTGCAGGGCGCCTCGGGGCGGGGCTGCCGTGACTCGGCGTGGCCGCTCTTGTGTTGCTTGCACGCCCGCGCCGGATGCATTCTTGCGGCCGAACACATTCCGGACACGCCTCATGCCTGACATCAACGTGTCAATTTGCTCGCGCCAGGCCAGATCGTCCTCTTCGTCGGGGGAGGCCGAAAGCGACAGCGGCGCGACGCTGGGCGCCATGGGGCCGTCGGAGTCTATGGAGCGCAGGTCGTCGTCCGCTCCGTCATGGCCTTCAAACGCGACAGGAGGCACGCTGTCGAGCGGCGTCTTATCGTCGTTGGGGTTGGCGACCGGAGCCGCCATCTGCTTCTGCATCTCGGCGCGCGCAAATTGCGGCTGAACTTGCGCAGGTCGGACGGCTTCTTTGGCGCCCCAGCCCATGGTAAGCGTGAGCTCCGGTGTGCCGGAGTGTGGGTCCAATTTCACGTGCACGTCCTCGAGTGTTGCGCCCGCGCGGGTGTCCGTGTCGCGCTCCTCGAGCGTGCACTCGGTGCCCGCCTTGAGAAAGCTAAGCTCACTCGCAGTGACCACGCCCTGCGCATTGCTCTGCACCACACGCGCATGCAGAGGTTGAGCGAGACCCTTCAAGTGCAAGCGAACGCGCGCGCCTGGCCCAAGCTCGTGATCGACCGCGCAGAGTTCGCGCAAGACGCGCTCACTCTCGGTGTCTAGTGAGCGAAATCGCAGTCCGAAGTTGCCTCCGCGCGAGCTGCGCCTGCGCCACACGACCTCGCCCTCGCACACCACGGTATCCGACGCGGAGTCGAATCGGCAGGAGAGCGGCGTGCCGATCTCTGGCAGCTGCGTGGCTTGCAAGTGAATCCCGCCCGCGGAAAGGTCGATGGCGCGCGCCTTAAACGTTTCGCCAGTAAGCCCTCCCACCTCGACAAATGCGTCGAAGGGAATGCGGTTCTCTTTGGGCGTTCGGCGTTCGTTAGCGTGTGTCATAGAGCCCTCCACGGTCACCTCCGGCGACAAGGCCTTTGGGTGATTCCAGCCAACTTGAGGTCTGGGGGCCTGCGTGGCCAAATTTCTCGTGTGCACAAAGCGTTGAGGTGCCTTGCACCGGGCCGCACCCCGCCGGAGGCGTCGCTCAAACACGCGGGGCCAAGTGCCCGGCCGCGCACCCAAAAATTCCATGGCGAGCCCCACAAGCGTGTAGCGTTCTGGGTACCCATGTTTCTGCCCGTGTACGCCGACCTGCGCTCTGATTTTCGCGTGGAAATTCGCGAAGAGGTTCGTGCCCGGATGGTACAAACCACCGGCGTGCTGGTTGCGCCCCTGTCCAAAGAAGCTACGTTCTCGCC
>JAYWGI010000286.1:0-5760 GCA_043779025.1 Myxococcales bacterium | reverse complement strand
TGCCGGTGTAGCGCCAGATACCGCCATAAATGCCCGCCGACAGAAACACCACGAGCTGCGTGGCTGATACCCAGGGGATCGAAGCGCGAAATCGGTACCAGTGCTGCGGCACGGGCTCGCCCTCAAAGCGAAGGAGAAAGGCGCCATAGTAGGCGATCAATATAATGGTGTAGTCTGCAATTACTTCTACAATGCGGCGCTTGTAGTTAAAGTCCGCATAGGTGGGAATGGTCGCCCGAGGCGAAACCGGGCCGTCTCCGCACTCGCTCACCGGTGTGTAGACGCGGACCTTGGCGAGGTAAACGCCGATGCCGGCCAGCACGATTCCGAGTGCAGGCAGGGCCAGAAAGGAAATACCGCTCGGCAGCAAGTGCAGCGACAACGCAACGCAACCCGACAACGTCGCCATGGCGTAGAGCACCAGCGTGGCGTTGCGCTCAGAAAGGCCAAGCGCCACCAAACGATGAGAGGCGTGATCCCGGCCACCTTGAGACACTGGCCGGCCGTTGAGCTTGCGGGTCACGGTGACCAGTGTGGTGTCAAGAATGGGAATCGCGAGTAGCAACACCGGGGGCGCCAAGATTCCGATGACGCCGCCCGAGTGCGCGCGAGGCGCGTACAGCGCAGAGCCGCCCAAAAAGAAGCCCAAAAACAGGCTGCCAGAGTCGCCCATAAAAATGCTGGCGGGGTTGAAGTTGAAGACCAAAAAGCCGCCGACGGCGCCTGCAAAACTGAGGCACAGAAAGGCATCGGAATACTGGCCTTCGGCCCCGTGCAAAAAGGCCAAAAATAGCGCCGCGATGCCGGCAATGCCCGACGACAAGCCATCGATGTTGTCGAGCAGGTTCAGCGCATTGGTCACACCCACAAGCCAAAACACGGTGATCGCTTGGTTCAGCGGAGACCATGGCGTCCAGGGAAACTCCAAGCCGAAGGCGGTGAGAGCAATCGCGGCAAGCAGCTGCCCAATGAGCTTGGTGTAGGGGCGAAGTTGGATGCGATCGTCGACAAACCCAAGCATCGCCATGCTCAGTGAGCAAAGAACGAGTAGCCCACCACGCTTCACGGCGTGCGTGGCTTCGCCGTACAGAAAGCTCACCAAAAACGCCGCAACGATCCCTACGCCGCCCATCAAAGCGGTGGGCTTGGCATGCCAACGATCCGCACGCGGTCTCGCTACCCAGCCGATACGCCTCGCGAGCGCTCGAACCAGGGGCGTGGCTATAAGTGCAGCCACGAAGGCCAATGCAAAAGGGATGAGATACGAGAGGGTGGAGTCTTTGAAGAGCGTCATGGTGTGCCCCTCCTCGTCTTTAGAGAGGCCTCAACCAAGGATCGGCTCACTCGGCGTTGCGCGCTTTGATGTCGGAGATCACGTCGTTGAGTATGTCGTCCAAGTTCTTGGTTGGAGACCAACCGATGTGTTTACCGACCTTGTCGATGCTGGGCACACGGCGCGCCATATCCTCGAACCCGGCCTCATACGCTTGATCGTAAGGGATGTAGGTGAGCCCCGCTTTGTTGCCCGTCATCTCGTTGACCTTGCGAGCCAAGTCTTCGATGGAGATCTCGAAGGTGTTGCCCAGGTTAAACACCTCTCCGTAAGCCTTGTCGCTGAGCATGAGGTCGGCCAATGCCCGAACGATATCTTTCACATGCCCGAAACACCGACTCTGCTTTCCGTCACCGAAGACGGTAATGGCCTGGCCGGCAAGCGCTTGACTCACGAAGTTAGGGACGACCATCCCGTATTGTCCGGTCTGACGTGGACCCACCGTGTTGAATAAGCGGCCAACCACGGTGGGCAGCTTTTTCTCGCGGTAGTAGGCGAGCCCCAAAAACTCGTCGATGGCTTTGGAGCAGGCGTAGCTCCATCGGCCTTTGGTCGTTGCTCCCATGACCAAGTCGCCATCTTCGCGAAACGGGAAAGCGGTGCTCTTGCCGTACACTTCGCTGGTGGACGCGATAAACACGGGGCGCTTCTTCATGTTGGCGGCGTTGAGCACCACCTCCGTGCCCTGAATGTTGGTCTCGATAGTACGAACGGGGCTCTCCACAATAAGCTTCACGCCCACCGCTGCCGCCATGTGATAAACAATGTCGCAGTCGTCAACGAGCTCGCGAACGACGCGCTCGTTCGCTACCGTGTCAATGGTGTAGCCGAACTTCGGATTGCTTTTCAGGTGGGCAATGTTGCGAATCGAGCCAGTGGAGAGGTCGTCCAGCGCGTGCACGCTATGACCTCGCCCAAGCAATTCCTCTGCCAAGTGTGAGCCTACAAAGCCGCTACCGCCCGTGATCAAGTACTTCATGCGTGGTTCCTTAGAGGTGCGACATCCTACACGATTTCGGCTCAGAGAAACTGCCTTCGTGCTTCTTGGTTCTCAGCTTGCGCCTGAGGTAGCATTCTTGAGTGGGACTGGCTTTGAGTCCCGATTTTTGGGTTTTGGTTTCTGGGTTTTGGCTGAGGCGAGGAGATACGGAAGATGGCGAACAATCGCTTGGGTGAATTGCTGGTCCGGGAAAAACTTATCACGCTGTCCCAGTTGCGCGAAGCGCAGCAGGAGCAGCAGAAAAGTGGTCAGGCGTTAGGGAGCACTCTGACCAAGCTTGGCATCATGCGCGACGACGATGTGACGCAGTTCTTGTCGCAGCAATACCGCGTTCCCGCGGTGAAGCTCTCGGAGACGGTGATCGAGCCCGAAGCGATCAAGATGGTCACGCGTGACCACTGCCTCAAGCACAAGGTGCTGCCCTTGTCGCGCAAGGGCAATTCCTTGCTCGTCGCGATGGCTGACCCAACGAATTTGCATGCCATCGACGACCTTAAGTTCCTAACGGGCTACAACATTGAAGCCGTGATTGCGACCGAGAGTTCGATCCTCGCGCACATCGAAAAGTTGTATAGTGCAACGACTTCGTACGATGACGTCATGGCCGACTTTGACGAGGCTGACATCGAAGTGGATGCAGCGGACGAAGCGGGCCCAGAGCAGGCCGACGACGCGCCTGTCGTAAAGTTGGTCAACGTGATCTTGATGAACGCCATCAAGCGCCGCGCGAGCGACATTCACATCGAGCCCTACGAGAAGAGCTACCGGGTAAGGTACCGCATTGACGGGGTGTTGCTCGACGAGATGAGCCCGCCCCCGAAGCTCAAGGCCGCCGTTTCGAGCCGCATCAAAATCATGTCCAGGCTAGACATCGCCGAGCGTCGCTTGCCCCAAGACGGACGTATCAAGCTTAAACTGGGTCAGGGCCAGGAGATGGACTTCCGTGTGAGCGTGTTGCCTACGCTGTGGGGCGAGAAGATCGTGCTTCGCTTGCTCGACAAGGGCAATTTGCAGACCGACATGCAGAAGCTCGGCTTCGACCCAAAGCCGCTCGAAGATTTCAAGTGGGCCATTCACCAGCCTTGGGGCATGGTGCTTGTCACCGGACCCACGGGCTCCGGCAAAACCACAACGCTGTATTCCGCACTCTCGGAGCTTAACAAGACCTCGCACAACATCAGCACGGCGGAAGATCCGGTCGAGTACAATCTCGAGGGCATCAACCAAGTGCAAATGCACGCCGACATTGGTTTGAACTTTGCGTCGGCGCTGCGCAGCTTCTTGCGTCAAGACCCGGACATCATCATGGTCGGTGAGATTCGAGACTTCGAGACGGGTGAGATCGCGGTCAAGGCCGCGCTCACGGGGCATATGGTGCTTTCGACCTTGCACACCAATGACGCGCCGGCGACCATCTCGCGTCTGCTTAACATGGGCATCGAGCCCTTTCTTATTACGGCCAGCGTAAACCTTGTGGTGGCGCAGCGTTTGGCGCGGCGTATTTGCGCGGACTGCAAGGCGCCATTTGCGGCAGATGCGGATGTACTTCGTGAAGTGGGGCTCAGCCCGGCGCAGATTGCCGCTGGCAAGTTCATGAAGGGTACCGGCTGCAGCAAGTGCAACAACACCGGGTACAAAGGTCGTGTCGCTTTGTACGAGGTGATGCGTGTGTCGGAGCCTCTAAAAGAAGCTATTTTACAGGGTTCAAGCACTGCGGAGCTCAAAGCAGCGGCCATTCGCGGCGGCATGGTTTCGCTGCGTGCCAGCGGGATTCTGAAGGTGATGGAAGGCATGACAACCACCGACGAAGTGGTGCGCGTCACCATGGCGGATTAGAGGAAGAAGCACGACCATGAGCAGCCCAGAAGTCCTCGACGAGGCACCTACCGTTCAAGTCACGTGCGATCAGCTGCTGCGGCTCATGTTCGAAAAGGGGGCGAGCGACATGCACATTACGGCGCATGCGCCTCCGTACTTGCGCGTCGACGGCGACGTGTTCCCGATCAAGATCCCACCGCTGTCGCCCGCCGATACGCGGCACCTGATCTTCTCCTTGCTGACCAAGAAGCAGATAGAGACCTTCGAGGAGAAGCACGAGCTCGATATCTCGTTTGAGCTAAAGGGGGTGTCTCGTTACCGCGGCAACGTGTTTTACCAACGCGGAACCGTGGCGGCCTCGCTTCGCACCATTCCATTTAAGATTCGCACCTTTGCAGATTTGGGCTGCCCACCCGTGGTGTCCGAGTTGTGCAACCGCCCCGCAGGTCTTGTGCTCGTCACTGGAGCCACCGGCTCGGGCAAGAGCACCACGCTTGCAAGCATGATAGACAAGATCAACACCGAGCAGCGGCTGCACATCATGACGATCGAGGACCCGATCGAATTTGTGCATCACAACAAGCTGAGCATCATCAACCAGCGCGAAGTTGGCGACGACACATACGGCTTTACGCAGGCCTTAAAGTCCGTGCTTCGCCAAGACCCCGACTGCGTGCTCGTGGGTGAAATGCGTGACTTGGAGACCATCGAGGCGGCGCTCACCATCGCCGAGACCGGTCACTTGGTCTTCGGAACGTTGCATACGAGCACGGCGGTATCGACTATCAACCGCATCATTGACGTGTTCCCGCCGCATCAGCAGGACCAAATTCGTACCAAGCTGTCGTTCGTGCTCCAGGGAGTGATCTGTCAGCAGCTCTTGCCACGTGCCGACGGCCCAGGCCGTGCGCTTGGCTTGGAGGTCATGGTGCCCACGCCGGCGATTCGAAACCTTATGCGCGAGGGTAAAAACCATCAGATTTATGGCCAAATGCAAATCGGCCAAGGTCAGTCCGGCATGCTCACGCTCAACCAGTGTTTAATGCAGCATTTGCAGGCCAAAAGGATCTCGGTGGAGATGGCCAGTGAGCGCACCTCCGAGCCCGACGAGCTTCGTGGACTTATCGCCAAGTGGCGGCAAGCATCCGGAGAGTGAAAGCGCGAAACTTGTATAGCCAGAGCTTCCACGTCAAACTTTGTTTATGAATTCTAGCCCGCTGCGTGCGCGAGTCGTGTGCCTGGCCTTGGGCGGCCTAGGTCTGTTCGCTGCGTGCGGGCCGTCCACGGATACTTTGAACCTGACGCTTAAAGAGCGTGTGCAAGTAGCATCCGACAAAGCCGCACGTGAGTGCGGGTTCCGGAGCCACGCAGCCGCGCGCTTGTCTGCGGCGCTCGCAGCCTCGTCGGCCACCGCTTACTTGAGCCGCCCTGGTTTGGCGGAGGGACAAGGAGAAGCGCTGGTCAAATGTATCGAGTCGCAAGCCGCGCTATGCAGCCCGCAAACGCCCGCGTGCGCCAAAGCAGACCTTGTATTGGGCACATTGGCCGAGGGCGCCGCGTGCTTTGACGACCTGCAATGTGCGACCGGCCGGTGCGCGGGGGGCCATGT
>JAYWGI010000285.1:0-23554 GCA_043779025.1 Myxococcales bacterium | reverse complement strand
GGGTCTCGCTGGCGGTGGGCGCCAGGATGTCGAAGGTGGACTCAAGCACGGTGACCGGCGTGAGTTTGAAGTCGCCGGTGCCACCCCAACGCTGCCCTACAATCACACGCTTTACGACGCGTGAGGGCAAGCGTACGACCAACTGCATGGTGCCGTGGCGGTTTGCGCCCGTTTGTACTTTGGCGCTCAAGGTTGGCTGGTAGCCCTGGGCGCGCCAATAGGCTTTGGCGCCGCTAAAGGGCACCGAGATCCGGGGGCCCAAATCGCTGTCAACCGTATAGCTGGGGTCGCAGCCCAGGAGCTGAACGAAGGCGTCGGTGGCCTCGCTCTCGTGGTCGAGCACGCCGTGGGTGGTGGCCAGCACGCGGTAGGCACGCACCAGTTGGTCGTGGTTTAGGCTTCCCGTTCGGATGGCCGCGCGCGCGTTTTTGTTCGCGTCCTCGTAACTGAGCTTACCGTAGAATTCTTCAGCATTTTCGAGCAAATCCACACTACTTTGAGTGGGGGAATCGTGGCCCGCCGGCCCTGCTGCATGGGCCGACAAAGGGGCCGCTGAGGCTAAAACAAGCAGGGCGCAAAACAGCAGTTTCGAGGGCAGGGCACGCATCTTCTTGCTACAGTGTACACGGCCCGATGCCCGGTGGGGCAAGCGCCTCATGTCGGATTCCGCCAAACGCGACTGCCGCCGTGGTTCGCGCCGCGGCATTGACGCCGCCATTCGCGGCGCAATTTTGCCGGTGACGCCCCTCCCGCGGTACGTCTATCGCTCGATGAGTCAAATTCCTCCAGAGGCCCGCGCGACTTGGGACCAGTACTTCATGAACATTGCGCGCGAAGTAGCCACCCGTGCGACCTGCGATCGCAAACACGTAGGCGCCGTGTTGGTGAGAGATCGGTCCATCTTGGCCACCGGATACAACGGCTCACTTCGAGGCCTGAAACACTGCGACGAGGTGGGGCACCTCATGGAGGATGGCCACTGCGTGCGCACCGTTCACGCCGAGGCCAACGCAGTGGTGCAAGCGGCCAAGAACGGTGTGCGTATTGATGGATCCACGGCCTATGTAACGGCGTCACCCTGCTGGAACTGCTTTCGCTTGCTCGTGAACGCGGGCGTCTCGCGCATCGTGTTTGGTGAGTTTTATCGCGACCCCAAAGTGTTCGCGTTCGCGCAAGAGCTTGGGCTCGAGCTTGTCGATCTGTCTCAGGAGCCCGCGGCCCCAGCTCGCGGGGCAGAGGGCCCCCCGTGACCCGCGTGACCCGCGTGCTCGTTCTTCAAGGAGGGCCCTCGTCCGAGGCCGCCGTGAGTCGCGTGTCGGCGGCGGGCGTAGCCGCGGCGCTGACGCGGCAAGGGCTGGAGGTCACGCTCGCGGAGTTCAATCGCGGCGCGCTCCAGTGTATGCTGACGGAGCCATTTGATGTGGTGTTTCCCGTGCTGCATGGCGCGCTGGGCGAGGATGGTTGCGTGCAAGGGCTGTGTGAGATTTTGGCCTTGCCCTATGTGGGCTCGGGCGTGCGCGCGAGTGCGGTCGCCATGTACAAGCCCTCTGCCAAGCGCGTGTTTGCGGGCGCGGGATTGCCCGTGCTGCCCGAGGTGGTGGTGCGACGCGGCGACAGCGTGCAGCATGCATCTATTCATGCGCGTGCGGAGCTGGGCTCAAGTGTGGCCGTGAAGCCTAGCGCCGGAGGCTCGGCCATTGGTGTAGAGCTCTTCCGCGGCGCAAGTGCAGCGCAGATGGCGGAGGTCTTTGCGCGCTTGCTGGAGGTCTCAGATGAACTCTTGGTGGAGCGGCTGGTTGTAGGCCGCGAGCTCACCTGCGGCGTGCTTGGTACCGGAGCCGCGGCGCAGGCCTTGCCGCCCACCGAGATCCACGCGCTCACTGGGGCTTTTTATGACTACCAATCCAAGTACGCGGCGGGCGGCAGCAGACACGAATGCCCGGCGGTGCTTTCCAGCGACGAGACCGCTCTGGTGCAGGACATGGCGATGCGGGCTCATCAGGCACTGGGGTGCAGGGATTTGTCACGTAGCGACGTGCTTCGCGACGAGCGCGGGGCGTTTTGGATCTTGGAGACCAACACCATGCCGGGCTTTACGGCCACCAGTCTTTTGCCGGAGGCCGCGGCCGTGGCGGGGACTGATTTTGGTGCGCTCTGCATGCAGCTCGTGACCTGGGCGCTAGAGCGAGGAGCAACCACGCGCGAAGCGGAGGTAGCTTTTCCCGCCGCTCCATAGGACATTCTCTCTCATGGCATTGAGTAGTGGCATTTGGGTGGGCGGCAAATACCGCATCGAGCGCGAGCTGGGTGAGGGCGGGATGGGCTTCGTCTACGAGGCCAGTCACGTCAAGCTGGGCGCCAAGGTGGCCATCAAGCTTTTGCGCGAAGAGATCCTGCGGGTGCCGGGCGTGCGCGAGCGCTTCTTCCGGGAGGCCTCCATCTCGGCGCGCATCGTGCATGCGCGTGTCGCACGCGTGACGGATGTAGACGAGGACCCGCAGTTGGGCCCGTATATGGTGATGGACCTTTTGCGAGGCGAAAACCTGGGTGATGTGCTCGACCGAGGCACGCGCATTGACGTCTCGACGGTGGCCGCCCTTTTAGACCAAGTGCTCGACGGCTTGAGCGCAGCCCATGCGCAAGGCGTCGTGCATCGGGATCTCAAACCAGAGAACGTGTTCCTCGTGGGCGGGCTTGCCGCGCTCGATGTGCGTGTGATCGATTTTGGCATCGCCAAGGTGAAGGATGCCGCGGGCCAAGCGCTCACGGCCGCGGGCACCTTGATGGGCACCGCCGAGTACATGGCGCCCGAGCAGGTGCGCAGCGCGGCGCAGGTCGACGCGCGGGCCGATCTCTATTCGGTGGGGGTGATGGCCTACGAGATGCTGTCGCAAGTAAGGCCCTTTGAAGGGCTAGACCCGGTGCGCGCCTCGTTGCGTTCGGAGCGGGGCGAATGGAAGAAGTTGGACGCATTGCGCCCTGACTTGAGCGCGGACTCGGTATCCTGGGTACATTGCGCCATGGCGGCCTCGCCCGCCGAGCGGTTCGCGTCGGCCGACGCCATGCGTGTGGCGCTCAAGCATCTGCTCAAGGCGCCCAGCCCGGTGTACCCACCGCCTGCCGCTACACAGGAGCCTCAGCACGCCGAGGTGAACCCGCGCGCCCGTACCGTGCTCGACGCCTCAGGCGGCGAGAAAACTACTGCGCAGCCGCAAGCTGTCACGCGCTCCGAAGCCCCCCCCGCGATGTCGCCGCAAGCGCCGCGGTCACCTCACGTCGCGGCGTCGCCGCGTGTCGCCATGCCGCCTCCAGCCCGATCGACCCCCGCGCCCCAGCCTGTCATGCCGCCCGCGCATGTGCCTGCCGCGCCGCGCGGAGCCGGGCCACGAGCGCAGGGATCGTCAAAAGCCCCGCTGGTCCTGTTGATGCTCGGAGGCGCGGCTCTTGCAGGAGGGGGAGCCTTTTACCTGATGAATGCCAGCGCCCCGGCCGTGCCCTACATGGCGCCCGCGCCCCGCACGCCCGCTCCGCTCTCGTCAGAAACCGTGCAGAATGCACCCGTTCAGAATTCACCCAACGCGCCTGCGCCCGCGACGGCTGCGCTCCCCGATCTGGGGAGCACAGGCCCAGCGCAACCCCTCGCGCCCTCCGCACATCCAGGCGGCGTACGTTCCCAAAACCCCAGGTCGGACGGGGGCTCGGGCGCTGTAGACGCTGGGGTGTTGCTGTTCCCACCCATCAATACGGTGGTGCCCCCCATTCAACTGCCGCCTATGCCCAAAACCTTGGAAGAGCTCCAAAAAGCCATTCCGACCATCCCGGGGCTGCCGTCATTCCCGGTCTTTCCCGGAACCCAGGAGCCCAAGTCCTCCGAACAGTCCGAAGATCCCCCAAAGTAACAAGCGCTCTCTCGGCGCGCCTCTCTCCTGCGAGCAACGCAGTTGCAAGCCCGCGGCCGCACCAAAAAGGCCCTGGCGCCACGTGTCCGGCGCCCCACTCGCTAGGGCGCCGGCGGCCGCCGCGTAGTCTTCCTACGCCAGGTCGCTGGCAATCGACGCGATGGGGATGCCGGGCACTTGGCGATTGTTGACCCGAGGGGGATGGGCCACGTAGCATCAACTGTTGAACGGCCCTTCCTCTTAAGGCCGCCTGCAAGGACGACCCGTGAACAAGCCTCTTTCCTACGCTGCGGTACAAGTCCTTCGGGTGTTACCCCGAACCACCATCAGCCGTGTGGCGGGGCGCGCCGCGGAGTTGCCTTGGCCGGGGCCACTGCGTGACGTGGTCCTCAATGCCTACTGCAAAGCCTACGATGTGGACTTGAGCGAAGCGGCGGCCGCGCGCGACACGTATGGCAGCTTCGATGCCTTCTTCACGCGCGCGCTCAAAGATGGCGCGCGTCCGGTGAACTCGGACATGAACGTTGCAGTGTCGCCCGCCGACGGCACCGTGGCCTCGTTTGGTGAAATAGATGCAGAGTCCACCTTTGTGGTGAAGGGGCGCCCATATCGCTTGGTCGAGCTGCTTGGCGACGCCGCCGAGGCGGAGCGTTTTCAGGGCGGCCGAGGCTGCGTGGTGTACTTGTCGCCGCGCGACTACCACCGCGTGCATGTGCCCTGCGAAGGCATACTTTCGCGAGTTAATTCTCTGCCTGGTGACTATTTCCCGGTGAACGACTTTGGCGTGAAGTACATCCCTCAATTGTTCATTCGCAACCGCCGCGTCGCATGCTTCGTTGACACGCCGGAGCATGGTCGCGTGGCCATCATTTTGGTCGCAGCGATGGTGGTGGGCCGCATCTCGGTAGAGGGTATCGAAGAACGAGACGTGCCTCCAGGCGAATGGCCGATGCGCAAAGATGTGGCGCGCGGTGAGGAGCTAGGGCGCTTCCACTTGGGGTCCACAGCGGTCTTGCTCTTTGAGAAGAGCGCGGAGGCCGATTGGTGTGTGGCCGAGGGGCCGATTCGGATGGGTGAACCGCTAGCCCGCTTTCGCGGGGCGCGCAGAAACGCGGGCGACTCCGGCACATCTGGCAACCCGGGCAAAAGCAAGAAGGGGAGTCGCTCATGAGTCAGGGGCGATCAGGACCTCCTTCGAGCCGTCGCTTGCCGCCGGACTCCGAACCCATAATGACGCCTCCGCGTCGGAAATCGCGCCTCTCGCTACAAATCAAGGTGCGGGAGAATCCGTCGTCGATACCTCCACCACCCGTCGCGCCCCCGCCCAGCGTCGCCATTGCGCCGATGCCCACCATCGCGATTGGCGCGCCAACTCCCTCGTCGCCGAGCCTGCCTCCCTCCTCGCGGCGCAGCGCCAAGCCGCCGCCACCTTCCGCGCACGGTGCCGATTCTCACCTGTTGTCCGACCTGTCCATGCCGCCGTCTTCGCGTTCCATGCCGCCGCGTCCGCGCATCAAAGATTCCTTGCTGCCAGCGCTTCAGGGACCAGACTCTGAGGACATTCCACTCTCCTTGGCGATGCCCGAGTCGACGGGGGCTCTGCACTCACCATCGTCGCGCGTACCGCCTTCAAGCTCCAGTTACTCCAGCCCCCCGCCGCGCAGCCTCCCCTCTTCGGAGATCTCGGCGGAGGACTTGCTCGCAATTGAGCATATCGATCCTCTTCTAGCAGGCCCAGGGCGCGGTGCGCCGCCGCCGCCGCCAGTCGCACTCAAATTCTCCAAAACCGCCGACACTTTGGCTGAGAAAACGCTGTCTCAGCACTGGTGGGAGGTTTTGTTCGACGACGACTACCTCGCGACCTTGCCCGCTGTTAGCGCGACCGAGGTACTCCGCGAATGCGCGTTCATCGAAGAGGCCTTGGGGGTTGTGCCCGGTGGTCATATTTTGGATTTGGGTGCAGGGCGGGGAGAGCACGCCGTAACGCTTGCGTCTCGCGGCTATGCGGTGACGGCACTCGATTGTAGCCCCGTGATGGCCCGGGAAACCAGCGAGCGTGCGCGTGCCGCGGGCGTCCAAGTCGCGGTACGCGTAGAAGACATGCGCGAGCTTATAGACGAGGGACGGTTCGACGGCGTGTACTGCGTGGGCAGCACGTTTGGATACTTTACGGAGGACGAGAACATCGCCTTGCTGCAAAAGATTCATCGTGCGCTTAAGCCCGGCGGACAGCTCTTGCTTGATGTCTCGAACCGCGACCACTTGGCGCCCCGCCTCCCGTCCACCGCATGGTTTGAGGGCGCAAACTGCGTCTGCATGGACGAAGCTGCGATGGATTTTTTGACGAGCCGCTTGCACGTCAAACGCACGCTGATGTTCAACGATGGCCGTGTGCGAGAGCACAGCTATTCCATTAGGCTTTATGCGGTGCATGAGCTTGGGCGCGCGCTACACAAGTGGGGCTTTCGCGTCGTTGAGATCAGTGGCGACTTGCCGCTTCCGGGAATCTTCTTTGGTGCCGAGTCACCGCGCATCATGATGCTCGTCGAGAAGAAGGCGTAGCGGCAGCAATGAAGGCGCTGAGCTTGCAGGGCAGCGTGTTCTTGGAGTTGCAGAGCGTAGACGCGCTGCGGGCTGCGCACGCACGCGGTGACTTTGTCTGGCTTCTCCTTGGCGAAAAAACCGCCGAGGTCGAGGCGCTTTTGGTGGAGCTATTCGGATTGCATTCGCTCACGCTTGAGGACATCTGGGCGGCGCGGGAATTGCCTAAGGTAGAGTCTTTTGCAGGATACACGTTTGTTTTGGTGCATGGATTGCGCCACGACACCGTGGTGGCCGCACCTTCGGCAGCGTCACTCAATGCTTCGGGAGTTATCTCGCGTCCCTCGGACGGGCCTGGCGGGGTTGCGACCGAACTCGACGTGGTGGTCGGGGAACGATTTGTCCTTGTGCACGCCGAGGAGCTCGAAATCGAGCAACAAATCTTGGCACGTGTGCGTAGTCAGATGCACTTTGTCGCGAGAGGCCCCTGGTGGTTGGCACATGCCATTTTGGATGGCGTGGTCGACGACTACGTCCGCGCCCTCGACGTCTGGGAGGAGGCGCTTTACCAGCTTGAGCGAGATGTGATCGCTGGTGGGTTGGAGCCAAAAACCGTGATTTCACGCGTCTTCGCCAAGAAGCGTCAGCTGCGCAGAATGCGTCGAATTGCTGCATCCCAACGTGAAGCTCTTCTTAGGTTGAGTCGTGGGAATATCGAGGGCGTGCCGCACGAAGTGGCGCCCTATTTGCGCGATGTTTACGACCATTTCGCGCGCGTGGCCGAATACTTTGACGGCTATCGCGATCAGCTCTCGGGCTTGCTGGACGCACACATGTCGGCGCAGTCCAACAAGATGAACGAGGTGATGAAGGCCCTCACGCTCATCTCTACCGTGATGCTCCCGCTCACCTTTATTGCAGGCGTGTACGGCATGAACTTCTCGGTAATGCCAGAGCTCACTTGGCGCTATGGCTATGCGTACGCGATCGCACTCATGCTAAGCACGGCGATGACGATCGTGTATTGGTTCTATCGCAAGGGGTGGTTGTGAAGTGACAGCAAATTCGCTGCTGAAAGTTGCGCACGTGGGGCATCCTGTGCTTCGAGCGATCTCGCGTAGGTTGACCCGCGAGGAGCTTCTAGCACCCGCCATGCAGCACTTTATAGACGACCTTATCGCCACGATGCACGACGCCAATGGCGCGGGAATTGCGGCGCCGCAGGTACACAACCCCGTGGCCATCTGCGTGCTGCACGTGCAGGATAATCCGCGCTATCCCTACAAGCCCAACATCCCGCTCACCGTGCTGGTCAATCCTGAGCTCTCACCGCTTAGCGACGAGACCTTTCTGAACAACGAGGGCTGCTTGTCGGTGCCCAATATGCGCGGCATGGTCGCGCGCCACGTCGGCGTGAGGGTACGCGCTTGGAACCGCTTGGGCGAGGACCTAGACTTTGAGGCCTGGGGCCTCAGTGCGGGCACCTACCAGCACGAGGTCGATCATCTTTTGGGGATGCTGTTCTTGGACCGCGTGCAAGATACACGCAGCTTGTGCACGTGGACCGAGTTCGACCGCTTTCACAAAGACGCCTTCGTGACCCGCGCCAAAGCATTGGTTGCGCGGTTTGGCGGCTAAGCGCAGGGGGACCATTGAAGCAAACGATTCTCCTTATCGAAGACGAACCACATATGGCGTTGGGGCTGCGTGATGCCTTGGAATTTGAGGGGTTTCGCGTGCTTCATGCCGATCGCGGCAAGGATGGGGTGCGCCTCGCCAAAGCCGAGGCG
This sequence comes from Myxococcales bacterium, assembly GCA_043779025.1. Taxonomy (GTDB): domain Bacteria; phylum Myxococcota_A; class Polyangia; order Polyangiales; family Polyangiaceae; genus JAAFHJ01. The sequence continues at coordinate 15,324 of JAYWGI010000285.1, read as the reverse complement.
CCCGATGCCATCCTGCTCGACTTGATGCTGCCCGACACGAACGGCTACGCGGTGTGTGAAGAGATTCGTCGGGCCTCGGCGCGCGTTCCCATTCTGATGCTCACAGCGCGCTCGCAGGAATCGGACAAAGTGCGCGGGCTCGATGCCGGGGCCGACGACTACGTCACCAAGCCCTTTAGCGTGAACGAGCTTGTCGCCCGCTTGCGTGCCATCTTTAGGCGCGCCGCGCGCGATGCCGCAGTCGGTTTGGTCGTGATTGGTCGCGCGCAAGTGAACTTTGCGGCGCACACGGCCCTTGTTGAAGGCGTAGAAACTCCGCTTTCGTTTTACGAAGTGGAGCTGCTCAAGTTGCTCTACGAGCGCGTGGGCGAGGTGGTCACACGGGATGAGATCATGCACAAGGTGTGGGGTTTGGACGGCAACGCGAGCAACCGCACCGTCGACAACTTTGTGGTCAAGCTGCGGCGCAAAGTGGAGCTGGCGCCGGAGCGCCCCGGTCATATCCTTACCGTCTACGGCGCGGGCTACAAGCTCGTGCTTCAGGCCGCTAACGCGTAGACTCTTGCTCGAGCATGCGTTGCAGCACGCTGCGCGGCGCTTCTGGTGCCCGGAGCCGCATCTGGGGGCCCTGCGCGCTCTGCGCGCCCAGGCTTGCCTTCCGCTGCTCAAGCGCGCGCAGTGAGGCGCGCTCTTGCGCCAGTTGCGCCTGCCCCGTGGCAAGAAGGCTGGGGCCGTCCCACCAGAGCGCGAGGCCGTGCAATGCGAGAGGGTCAACGCCGTCGGCGATGGCGCGGCAGCTCGGGCTTTGGTCGTCGGTAAAGTCGCGCGCGACGGTGGTTCTTGCGCTGCACACTGCAGCCATCTGTATGCGTAGTACATGCAATGCGCGCGCCGCTTCCGGGGTTAACGGCACAACTGGGCGCGCCGCGTGGGGCGGGGCGGCAAGGGGTTGGGCCAGGCCCACCAGGACAATAACGAGCTCGATCAACTTGGAATGTGCATGAGTTTGCGCGAGTCCGCGCGGGCGCTCAAGAGAAGAGTGCGCGCGCGTCCGCCCTTTGACGTACAGTCACGCGCTGTGGTGACACTCGCCGATATCCTCGCAGCACAGGAACGACTTCGTGGACGCGTGCTTCTGTCTCCTTGCGCTGAAGCGCACGGCTTGTCGGAGCGTACGGGCGGGCGGGTCGCGCTCAAGCTTGAGAACTTGCAGCGCACGGGTTCATTTAAGGAGCGCGGCGCATGCAACAAGCTATCCTTACTCACAGCTGAGGAGCGCGCGCGCGGCGTCGTTGCATCCAGTGCCGGCAATCATGCCCAAGGCGTAGCGATGCACGCGCATCTCTTGGGGATCACAGCCACCATCGTGATGCCGACCACGACGCCCTTTGTAAAAGTGGATAATACACGCAAGTGGGGCGCAACCGTGGTCCTAAAGGGCGAGAGCTACGCGGAGGCATTTGCCGAGGCGCAGTGCATTCGCCTCGCGGAGGGCCGTGTGTTTGTGCATCCCTTCGATGACGCGGATGTGATTGCAGGCCAGGGCACGCTGGGCCTGGAGATCGTAGAGCAGCGACCCGACGTTGAGTTGGTGGTTGTATGTTTGGGGGGAGGCGGCCTAGCGGCGGGCGTGCTCACCGCCATTCGAGCCAAAGCGCCGCGTGCGCGGGTTGTCGGTGTGCAAACGGCTGCCATGCCCTCGATGCAGCGCTCGCTTGCGGCAGGGGCACCGGTGAGCGTTCCCCCTGCACGTACCTTGGCGGAGGGCATTGCCGTAAGCACTCCAGGCACGTTGACTTTTGAGGCCTTGTACAAGGTCATCGACGATGTGGTGACGGTCACCGAGGAGGAGATCGCGGCCGCCATTCTCTTCTTGCTGGAACGCGAGAAGACCGTCGCGGAGGGCGCCGGCGCGGCTGCGGCAGCTGCGCTGTTGGCGGGCAAAGTCGATGCGCGCGGTAAGAGCGTGGTGGCTACCGTGAGCGGGGGCAACATCGATGTGAACATGCTCGCGCGTGTCATCGAGCGCGGGTTGGTGAGTTCGGGGCGCTTGCTGCGCCTCACCGTGAGCTTGCCGGATGCACCCGGCGCTTTGGCCCGTTTGGCGGCTCTCCTAGGCGATGAGGGGGCTAATATCCTGGAAATCGTGCATCAGCGTGCCTTCGCGGAGACGTCCTGGCCCGAGGTGAGCGTGGACATTGTGCTGGAGCTACGTGGCGCCGACCACGCGGGGAGGGTGCGCGGGCGCTTGGCGTCGGAGTCGTACCGCTTTCATTGAGGCGCCACGAGGTGTGGCCCGCCTGGCTCTTGGCGGCTCCTTTTCACCTATTCTCACGCAAAGTTGGCGCGGCGCTTGCCCCTACTCACTTCGTCGCGCGATACTTAGCCGAAGGCCATGGCAACCGAAGCATCGCCGAACACGAGAGGACTCACCGAGCACGACCTGCCCGAGAGTCAGGCTTCGTTCGGCAAGTACCACATTTTCGCGACCCTCGGGCGCGGCGGCATGGCCGACGTGTACTTGTCGGTAGCGCGTGGACCCATTGGTTTCAACAAGCTTGTGGTCGTCAAGCGCTTGCGTGCGCAACTGGCCGACGAGATGGCGTTTCGCGAGATGTTCCTGGACGAAGCGCGGCTTGCGGCCCGTCTTAACCACCCGAACATCGTGAACACCTACGAAGTAGGTGAAAACAAGGAGAGCTACTACATCGCGATGGAGTACCTAGAGGGCCAGCCGCTCAACAAGGTGCTCAAGGATTCTATCCGCGGCCGGGTTCCGCTTTCTTACGCAATATGCGCGCGCATCGCTGCCGACGGCTTGGCGGGCCTGCACTACGCGCACGAGCTCACGGACTACGATGGCCGCCCGCTCAAGATCATCCATCGCGACATCTCGCCGCACAACCTGTTTGTGACCTATGAGGGACAAGTCAAGGTGGTCGACTTTGGCATAGCCAAGGCTGCGCTTTCGTCCACCGAAACCGAAGCTGGCGTACTCAAAGGCAAGGTGGCTTACATGGCGCCCGAGCAGGCCATTGGGGGCGGGATCGATTGCCGCGCCGACGTGTTTTCGATGGGCATCGTGCTTTGGGAACTTGTGGCGCGGCGCCGTCTTTTCCAGGGTGACAACGCGGCGGTGACGCTGCACAAGCTGATGAACGAGCCCATACCCAACGTGGGCAGTGTGGTGCCTTCCGTGCCCTCCAAGCTCGATGCGATCATCGCCAAGGCGCTCGCCAAAGATGCCGACGATCGTTATTCGAGCGCGCTTGAGTTTCGCCGCGCGCTCGAAGAATTTATCGCCGTCAGTGGAGAGTCACCTCGGCCCGATGTAATCGCCGAAACCATGCTCACGCTGTTTCACGAAACGCGCGTCGAGGTGTCATCCAAAATTCGAGTGTATATGTCACGTTTTCAGTCGGAAGCCTCTCCCGCATCGATGCATCCGTTGACTTCCGCGACTGCCGCGCGGTTGGGCACGGTGGGTTCGGGGTCTGGATCGGGCAGCTTGCTCGCGTTGGGCGCCAGTGTGTCCCCGCACTCCATGGTCCACGCGGGGACGGGGACTCTTGCAGCCCCGGGAGGCGCGCCCTCGTCGCCTCAGCGTTCCTCTTTGCTGCCCGCGGTTGCCTTGGGTGGGCTTGCGATGGTGGCAGCCGTCGCGATCTGGGTCTTTGGCGGCCACAAGCAGGAGCCGCCCCGCTACGTGCCGCCCAGCGTGGTGGCGGTTGAGCCACCTATCCCTCCGGTCAGCACCGCCCCGCCGCCGAGCACGGTTCTGTTGGCGCCCCCGCCTGTGCTGCCGGCGCAGCCTCAGATCGGCCTGCGCCCGCACGTTGGCAGTGCCAGTGGTGTGGGCACGCGTCCGCCCGTCAAGCCACCTGTGGAGACCGTCAAAGAAGAGCCTGGCTTTTTGACGCTAGACTCCAGACCGTGGAGTCGCGTGACCGAGGGAGGGCGTGCACTCGGCGTTACGCCATTGAATCGTGTTTCATTGTCGCCGGGGTCCCATACGCTCACGCTTGAGAACCCCGACAAGGGACTGAGCAAAACAGTGGTCGTGCAAATCAAGTCGGGTGAAACCATCATACGCGGCGGCGTGGAGCTCAACTAGGCAATGCGAATCTCTCTTTTGACTTCTGGGTTCTTGCCCGTCACCGGGCTCGCAGCGTTGCTGTCTACGTCACAGCTTGTGGCATGCAGTGACCCCGTTGGCCCCACGCCCAAGAGCAATGAGCCCGTGGTCATTGGTGTCACGATGGGATCGACGGGCACCCTGGCATCGATCACCCAACAACTGCGCCTGGCCATACGATTGGCGGAGCGTCAGGTTAATTCCAATGGTGGCATTCTGAACGGCCGCCCGCTCGTATTTGATATCCAAGATGACACGAGCAGTACCGATGTGAGCGCTGAGTCCGGCGTGCTGAAGCGTACCTTCGATGGCCTGTTCGACCGCCGGGCCGTGGGCGCCATTGGCCCCATCGGCAGCGGACAGGTGGAAGCGTTGGGGCCCTTGTTCGGCGCGGAACAACGCGTGGTGCTGTCGCCGTCTGCAACCTTGGAGAGCCTCACGTCGTCGGGGAGCTACGGCGGCTACTTTTTCAGGACCGCGCCCTCGGATACGAGGCAAGTCAAGGTGCTGGTAAACATCCTCACGCGGGGGGCCACCCTGGACTTCCAAGTTGGCAGCAATCCCTGCCAGAAACTCGGTGTGTTCTACACCAATACGCCCTACTCTCGCGGTCTTGCAGAAGGCCTGAAGACAGCGTGGAATGCGGCATCGGGCGGCAACACAGTCGACTTGGTCGAGCCCGTCCCCGGAAACGAACCCGGCGACGACTTCGACCCCGCTGTTGCGTTCTTTAAAACGAAGGCGCCCAGCTGTCTCGCCGTGCTGTCGTATCAAGGCGCAGCGTCCTCTTTCCTTCGTAAGTTGGCGGGTGCCGAGCCCACTTTTTTTACTGCGCTGAAGCTGCGTGTGGGGGGAGAGGCGCTTTACTCAAACGACTTTGTGACGGCGGCTAACCAGGGGATTGGTACCGGCACCAAGCCCGCGGAGCTATTTGTGGGGGCAGCCCCCATGCCAGACCGCACCCGGTCTTCGTACCTAGATTGGTTGCGCGTGCTCTCGGCGCAAGACGCACAGGCTGCGTCGGGAAACAATGCAGAGTTCTACTTCACATCCACCTATGACGCGGCCATCTTGATGGCGCTCGCGGCACATAAAGCCAAGGGGCAAGGGGGCGACGAGTTGCGCAAGGCCTTGATAGATGTCTCTTCGCCGGGAAGTACAACCGCGCCGGTGAACCCGTTGATGAGTCCACTGCAGCTTCCGGATGCACTCCGCGCCATCGATGCAGGGACCGACATCGACTACGACGGCGCTTCCGGCGATTGCAACTTTGATACAAGCGGCAACGTTTCGACAGGCTTTCAGGTTTGGCGTGTCGAGAACGATGCGCTTGCTTTCAAGCGCGCAATCCCTGTGAGAGACCTCAAATGAAACGTGTTCTGTTCGCCGCGTCGGCATCCAGTCTGGTCGCGTGTGCACTCGGGCCCGAGAAAGTTCCGAATGTACAATACACGGTTCTGTTCCCGTCGGAAAATGCTGCGCTCTACACGGACAATCTGGAGGTCTATGCCTTCGAGAACTACCCATGCCGGGATGTGTTGCGCGACCGCATCACCGGCACGTTCGCAAAGCGCCCGACAGTGTCGCTCCCCAGCACGGCCCTTTGCGCCTTGGGTGCCGGCCCGCCGAGCATCACGGTAGGGTTTGAGCCAATCTCCCTGCTTGTTGTTGGGACGCGCCCCAACCAAGTTCCTAGCGACGTATTGATCGGTTGTGTGGAGGGCACCGTGGGCGCCGGGGCATTCCCCCTTCCGGTGAACTTGAGCGTCATTCCGCGCACGCCGCAAACACTTATCCCTGTGAGCAGGTGTCCCTCACTGGCCGCCAAGTGCGGTCAGCAGTGTTAACCCATGCACCCACTTGGGCGTGCGTCCGTTCAGCTTGCAATCCCGTAATGTGAGGAGTTGTGCCATGTCTACAAAACGCATTTACGACGACAATTCACAGGCCATTGGCCGCACTCCGCTGGTTCGGTTGCGCCGTGTCACGGCCGGAGCGGTAGCCACAGTGCTCGCCAAAATCGAAGGCCGCAATCCGGCCTACTCCGTCAAGTGCCGCATCGGCGCCGCGATGGTGTGGGACGCTGAGAAGCGTGGCTTGCTGTCGCCTGGCAAGGTGATTCTCGAGGCCACCAGTGGCAACACCGGCATCGCGCTTGCGTTCGCCGCAGCGTCGCGGGGCTACGCGTGCGTCCTCACGATGCCAGAGACCATGAGTATGGAGCGGCGCAAGGTGCTTACTGCGCTTGGCGCCAAGCTTGTGCTCACACCCGGCGCGCAAGGCATGAAGGGCGCCATCGCCAAGGCCGAAGAGCTGGCGGCGACCGAGCCCAACACCTATGTGCTGATGCGTCAGTTCGAGAACCCCGCGAACCCCGAGATTCACGAGCGCACGACGGGGCCCGAGATCTGGGACGACACGGACGGTGATGTAGACGTGCTCGTGTGCGGCGTGGGTACCGGCGGGACCATCACGGGCGTGTCGCGCTATCTCAAGAACACGCGCGCCAAGGCGATCGTGTCCGTGGCCGTGGAGCCCTCGCACTCGCCTGTCATTACGCAGCTGCGCGCTGGAGAACCGAACCAACCAGGGCCGCACAAAATCCAGGGCATAGGCGCAGGGTTCGTGCCCAAGAATTTGGATGTATCCCTCATCGATCGTGTTGAGCTGGTGACCAACGAAGAGTCCATTGATATGGCGCGACGTCTCGCCAAAGAAGAGGGCTTGCTAGTGGGTATTTCCTGTGGCGCCGCCGCAGTGGCTGCGGTGCGCTTGGCCAACGACCCCGCCTTCGCCGGCAAGACGATCGTCGTGGTGCTCCCCGACTTGGCTGAGCGCTACTTGAGTAGCGCCCTCTTCGAGGGCATGTTCGACGAGGTGGTTGCAGCGAAGGCGGAAGTCTCGCCTTGAGCGAAACCGGGCCCAAAGCAAATGCGGATCTTAAAGCCGCACATAGGCTTTTCGCGATCGCTGCGTCGTTTGTGGTCGCTGTGTGTGCGGCAGGGTTTTACCTGGGAAAGTAGCGCCCATTTCGCGCGTTCAGAACTTGGCCTACAGCGCTGCAATCTCGTAGGGCTAGGGGATGGATGCCCTGGTGCGCGGAATGCTTGTGGCGCGCCGCGCGGGGCGCTCCTTCGTGGGCTGGGGCTTGCTGGCGCTTGCCACTGGCTGGCTCGTGTCGCGCGGCCACTCGGTTGTAGGCATCGCGCGTCCGCTCTCGTGGGTGGTTGCGCTCGCGCTCGCCCTGTACGGCGGCGTGACGCGCGCACGCGCGGCGAGGGACACAGACTTTGGTCGCGAGCTTAAGACGGGCTTGTGGCTCGTGCTGCTTGTCGACGCCGTGATTTCGCAGACCTACGGCACACTGGACGTGCGCGCGTCGGGGCTTATCTACGTACTCGTCGCTTGCGTGTCGGCCTTCGCGCGCCCGCAGGTTGCAGTGGCGGTGGCGGGCTACGCCATCGTGCTCGACGGGCTGCTTTGTGCTGTTGCGTTCGGGGGCGCGCACGAGGGCTTAGTGGTGCGCGCGGCGCTCTGCTTGGCCGTGGCTTTGCTTCACGCAGTGGCGCTCGGGCTCGAGACCTTGCGTCTGCGTGTCTCCACCCGCCAAGAGGTGGAGCTGGAAATCGAGCGCATGCATGCGCAGGCGCGAGGATACAGGCTTTCGGGTACCGCGATGAGCGGCGCAGAGGATGCCGAGGACTCACTCACGCGCAGCAGCGTGGAGGAGATTCGTCAGTCCGTGTACTATGCACTCTCTCTGCTGCGCTCCTCGATGGGCTTGCATACGGCTGTGCTCCTGTGGCGCAGCAGTGACGGCAAAAGCTACCGTATTAGCGAGTGCGCCACGGTGAGCGACGATGTGGTTGATGGCCCCATCGCAGTCGGCGACGGCGTCCTGGCAGTGGTGGAGTCACGCGGCGAGCCCGTGCGATTGGATAGGTTAAAATCAGCCTACCGCGTGCCCTACTACCGCACGCCATGCCCAGTGCGCACGCTGCTTGCGGTACCGGTTGCCTCCGCGCGCGGAGAGTCGCTGGGCTTGCTTGTGCTCGACCGTACGCGCGACCAAGCCTTTAGCGACGACGATGTGAGCGTCGCCGAGGAGGCCGCCAAGCATTGCGTGCGCGCGGTGCAAAACGAGCGGACCTTCTTGCAATTGGAGCGCACGCGCACCGAGCAAGATAAGCTCTACCGCGCGGTGCAGGCGCTTGCCGGGTCGATGACCGAGCGCGATGTGATTCAGGCCGGTGTGCGCGCCGCGCGTGAGATCGCAAACTTTGATGTCGCGGCTGTGACCACCTTTGATCCCGCCACCTTGCGCCATCATGTCATGGCCGTGGAGGCCGACGATGTGGCCGTGCGCGCGCTTGCGGGCACGCACTTTGCGCACAACCAAGGCTTGGTTTCCATGGTGGTGCAGAACCGCTTTCCGCTGCCGTACCGCGGCGAGCTCGATGCCACGCAGCACGTGGTGTTTGCGCGCGGTATGGCTTGGCCCAAGACGACGAGTTTGCTGGTGTTCCCGCTCACGCTGCGAGACCAAACCATTGGCACATTGGTGCTGGGCGCCAAGCGCCACGGAGCGTTTGCGAGCTCCGTGCGCGGCACGCTCGAGGTGCTCGCAAGCCACATGGCAGTATCGATGGCCAACGCGCGCATGGTCGCGCACTTGGAGACCATGGCTACCACGGACGGCATGACGGGGCTGCTCAACAAGCGCGCGATGCTCGAAGCCGCCGCGCAAAAGGTGGAGGCCGCAAGGCGTTTCGGCAGGCCGCTTGCCGTCATCGTGGTGGACATCGATCACTTCAAGCGCGTCAACGACACCTACGGCCACGATGTTGGCGATCACGTGATCAAAGGCCTGGGCGCATTGCTCGCACGGCAGAAGCGCAGCACCGACATCGTGGCCCGTTTTGGCGGTGAAGAGTTCGTGATCCTTTGCGAGCAAACCGACGAAGAGGGAGCCAATCTGCTCGCAGAACGCGTGCGTAGCGAACTCGCGGGCACGGTGTTCCCGACCAAGAAAGGCCCGCTGTCAGTCACCTGCTCGCTGGGTATTTCCACGTTCCCCGACAGTGGTGAGGACTGGGACAGCTTGTTCAAATCCGCAGACGAGGCGCTGTACGCATCGAAGAACGGCGGCCGCAACCGCGTGAGCACGCATCGTGCGCCACGCTCGTTGGTGCGCGTACGCGGCGGCAAGGCAGGCGGCGGACGCAAGGCAGGGTAGCAAGCGCATTGCGTAGCGTTGGAGCCGGCTTCTGATGGCGCGATCTTTTCGTCAGGCACCTTTCCCAAGGGTGCGTTAGTCATGGCGCGTGTTCACGGAATTTGTCGCCATTGATTGGTCAGGCGCGAAAGGGGCCGCCCATCCGTCCATTGCCGTTGCGTTATGTACCCCGGGGCATTCCCCTCCCATACTGGTTGAGCCGCCGGGGCGCTTTTGGTCGCGACGCGGCGTTCTGGACTGGTTGCTTGCACGGGGCGATCGCCGTCCGCTCGTCGGCTTTGATTTTTCGTTCTCCGCGCCGCATTGCGACCTGCAGTCCTACTTCCGCTATGCGGATGTCGCTCAAGAGGCGAAGGCGCTTTGGGCGTATGTGGACCACCTGAGCCTCGACAACATCGATCTGGGCGCCTCAGGATTTGTGGAGCGTAGCGCGCACCGCCGCGAGTTCTACCTTGGCAAAATCGATGGGGTGAAGGCGTCCTACATGCGCTTGCGCGCATGCGAACTTAGGTTCAATGAGCAAGGAGGCGGCAAGCCCTCGAGCATATTCGATGCAGTGGGGGCGGCTCAGGTGTGCAAAGCCAGCTTCGCGGGGATGCGCCTGCTGCATCGCGCTCAAGCCTCGTTTCCGGTGTGGCCATTCGACCCGCGGTCCGAACACGATGGGCTGATGGTCGAAATCTACACCCGAGCGTTTCTTCGGCTGGCCGGACTCTCCGGGCGCAAGGTGCGCGACCGCGGCAACCTCAACGCCGCGCTTCACACGTTTGGCTCCTATCCCATTCATGTGGCTCTGCCTAAAGAAGCGAAAGCCTCGGCTCGTACGGTTGGAAAAGACACCTCGCCGCACGAAGAGGTACTCTCGGACCACGCGACAGATGCACTGGTCGCTGCTGCTGGGCTGCGCTGGGCCGCGAATCGCGAAGAGTTCTGGAGCCCGGCGGGGCTCACGGAGGAACTCGCTCGAACCGAAGGCTGGACGCTGGGCGTCGTGTAACGTTGTTGGATGCCTGGGGGTTCGATTCCAAGCCATTCAGCCCTTGGTTGAACGCTCCTGTGACTCGGATTGGCTGTGGTGCGGGTACATAGCGGGGCCGGCAATCAGCTCACCCACCGGCCGAATATTCGCCCTCGTCTTGTACTCTACAGAAACTGATCGTGGGGCGTGACGTCGGCACAAGGCTTCGCTATGGTCGCGGCCATGCAAGAATCCACTGTTCTCTCGAATGCACAAGTCACCGGCGGGAAATCTAACATGAACTATAAGGTTAAAGACATCGGCATGGCGGCCTGGGGCCGCAAAGAGATATCTATTGCCGAGAGCGAAATGCCAGGCCTGATGGCGTTGCGCGCTGAGTTCGGCACCACCAAGCCGCTGGCCGGCGCTCGTATCGCTGGCTGCTTGCACATGACCACCCAGACGGCTGTCCTCATCGAGACGCTTACAGCCCTCGGCGCCGAGGTCACCTGGACCAGCTGCAACATCTACAGCACCGTAGACCAAGCTGCTGCCGCCATTGCCGCCACTGGCGTACCGGTGTTCGCCTGGAAAGGCATGACCGAGCCTGAGTACGAAGACTGCATCGCCAAGCAGCTGTTCGCTTTCGCTGGCGGTAAGGGGCCGAACATGATCTTGGACGACGGCGGCGACCTCACCGTCATCGCGCACACGAAGCACCCTGAGCTCTTCACTGGTAGCGACCCCATCCGCGGCATCTCTGAAGAGACCACGACGGGCGTACACCGCTTGTACGAGATGGCCAAGCTCGGCACGCTAAAAGTGCCAGCCATGAACGTCAACGACTCGGTCACGAAGAGCAAGTTCGACAACCTCTACGGTTGCCGCGAATCTTTGGGCGATGGCCTCAAGCGCGCCACAGGCGTGATGTTCGCGGGTAAGACGGCTGTTGTGGCCGGCTACGGCGACGTGGGCAAGGGCAGCGCGCAGGCTCTACGCGCGCTAGGCGCACGCGTGATGATCACAGAGATTGACCCCATCTGCGCCCTACAGGCTGCGATGGAAGGCTACCAGGTTGTCACCATGGAAACGGCTGCTCCGCTCGCCGACATCTTCGTTACTGCGACGGGCTGCAGCAGCATCATCCGCGCTGAGCACTTTAAGGTGATGAAGAACCAAGCCATCGTCTGCAACATCGGTCACTTCGACACTGAGATTGATATCGCTTGGCTCGAGCAGAGCAAGGACGTCACCGAAGTGAACGTGAAGGCACAGGTGGACCAGTTCTTGTTCGCCGACGGCCGTCGCATCACGGTGCTCGCGCGCGGTCGTTTGGTCAACTTGGGCTGCGCCGAAGGCCACCCTTCGTTTGTCATGTCTACGTCGTTCTCCAACCAGACCATCGCGCAAATTGAGCTCTGGCAGAACCCAAAGAATTACAATGCTGGTGAGGTCTACGTGCTTCCCAAGATCTTGGACGAGAAGGTGGCGCGTCTGCACCTCGGCAAGTTGGGCGTAGAGTTGACCACTCTGAACGATGGTCAAGCCAAGTACCTGGGCGTGAAGCAAGAGGGGCCGTTTAAGCCCGAAGCCTACCGCTACTGAGAAAAAAACGACGAGGCATCCGCGTCGCGTCGGTTGCCGGCGGCCTGATGTCGCAATCTACACAGCGGCCGCCGGGCGCCCTAGCGAACGCGGCGCCTCGTTACTTTTTTGCGGATCTTTCGGATGTGAAACACCCCGCTTGGCCTTCGGCCTTGCGGGGTGTTTGCTTGCTCGCGGCTTTGCCGCTTGCGAGGGATGCGTGCGTTGTGCACCCAAATTGTCATCCTGAGGCGCAGCCGAAGGACCTCCCGCGCGCATCGTCGTCAGCTTGCTTGCTCGGGGCGTTGCGGCGTTGCGGGGTTGGGTCCGCGCCACGCGCGCACTTTAAAACTCGTAGGTGACTTCCAGCATCGCCGCGGTGGGGCCGGCTGCGGGCGTGTTCGGGAACTTCGGTCCTCCGATGATCACGAAGCCGTGCACGGGCGTCCATTGCGCGCCCGTAATCAGTGCTGCTAACGCGTGGTCCCCCGACATCCAGTCCGCCACAAAGCTCCAGTGCTTTGAAAACGGCTGCTCCACACCGCCCATGAAGAAGGACACCGGTCGCCCAAACACCTCGGCCGTACCCGTGCCAAAACCCGCGGTGAAGCGCGTTTGCAACTGCGGCAATCTCACGCTCGTCACACCAAAACCCCACCCGCCGATGGAGCTGGCCGTGAGTGGTGCGGCTATGAACTGGCCCGCCGCAAACGTGGGCTCCCACGAAGAATCTTGAACGAGCGGTACCCGCACTTTGTAGCCCACCGCGGCCACCAAGGGGCCGGAGCTTGGTCGACTAAGGCCGTACAGCGTCGCCGCAAATTCCAAGTTGTCCGCAATGCCGCGTGTCGCGAACGTAAACGAATTCCAATAGGGCTTCGGATACGACCAGGTGTTTACCTGGGATTCGTGGGCAATCATGGTGACGCCGGGCTTTGTCGTATCTGTGTTTGGAATGCCGACAATCAGTGACTGCGCGAGAGCGGAGGGCGACACTGAAAGCATCGCACTCGCACAAACAACGAGCGCCCATCCGCGAATCTTCATCTCGCGGCTTGTATCTGATTACTCTCCCTGTGCCATCGAAAACCCGCGGGCGCCGTCGAACTCGTAAAGATTTTCAGTCTTCACGACGTCCAGCCCCGCATCGCTGAGCCGCATCAGGAGCTTGGCAATGGCGTGGTTACCGGGGCCTGCAGGGATACGCATCAACCGGCATCGCCAGTGGTCAGTGAGCAGCGTCTGAGCGTTGCCATCGGGGTAAACCTTTACGCCGCGGTTCGTTACCAGCGAAAGCCTAAACTCGGGGCCCACACAGCTTTCGAGCAACGCACCCAGTACATTTGGGTCCCGCATGGCTGTATCCCAATTGACGAACACATCGGTACCGACGAGCGCCTTTACCGCTTTGCGCCGCGGCTTGCCGCGCTCCGACTGGGATGACGCCATTGGGACCACATTGGGCTGAAAGTCTACGGCGGGCAAAACGCTTGGGCGCGCTCCCAAGTTGGCAATCACGGCGTCCGCGAATGCTTTTGTACCCACTTTCGTGCGGCTGCGATCGGCGTGCCAAATATCTGCAGTATGCACACCATCTTCCAGCGTGCGCAGCCAAGCATTTTGTATCGCGCTTGCAGCCTCGCATCGATCGAGGTGGACGAGCATCATTACCGCTGACTGCAGCAACCCAGACGGGTTTGCAATGTCCTTGTCCGCGATGTCGGGGGCTGAACCGTGCACAGCTTCGAACATCGACACGTCGCGTCCGATGTTGGCCGATCCCGCAAGCCCCACCGATCCGGAGACCTCGGCCGCGACATCCGACATGATGTCGCCATACAAGTTCGCGGTGACAATCACATCGAAGTCGGTGGGGCGCGAAGCTACGCGCGCGGTGCCTATGTCCACGATCATGTGATTCGACTGAATGTCCGGGTACTCGGCCGAGATCTCGTCAAACACGGTGTGGAACAAGCCGTCCGTGAGCTTCATGATGTTGTCTTTGGTCATGCACGTCACGCGCTTGCGGTTGTGCGTGCGCGCGTACTCAAACGCGTACCGCACAATGCGCTCGCACCCCGGACGGGTGATGAGCTTGAGGCATTGCACTACCTCGTCCGACTGACGATGCTCGATGCCCGCGTAAGTGTCCTCCTCGTTCTCGCGAATGATGACCAGGTTCATCGAAGGCTGAAGCGCCTGCACGTGAGGGTAGTAAGACACGCAAGGTCGCACGTTGGCGTAGAGCCCCAAGGTTTTGCGCATGGTGACGTTCACGCTCTTGTAGCCGCCGCCTTGGGGCGTCGTGATGGGCCCCTTAAGAATCACCTTGTGCTTCGCGAGTGCGTCCCAAGTATCCTGTCCGATGCCCGCTAGCAGACCCGACTCGTAGGCGCGCAAGCCCACGGTTACATGCTCAAACTGCAAGCTTGCGTCAGCGGCCTGAAGTACACGAATCACGGCCTCGGTGATCTCGGGCCCAATCCCATCGCCCGCCGCCACAGGGATAACTCGCGCGTTGGTTGCAAGGTCGCTTGGCTTCGGGGAGGGCAATGTGTTGCTCACACGCGCAGCGTAATTCACGAAAACCATGTCGTAAATTAATTTTCGTGAATCGCGGTGAGAAATGCGGTTTCATCAGGATTACTCCCATGGTGGACACACCGAGTTTCCAGAGCTGGACGTTTCTAAGCAATCACACGCACGTGTTGGTGTGCTTGTCACAGGACGCCACTCGAACATTGCGTGACGTCGCGGCCCTGGTCGGCCTCACCGAGCGCGCGGTGCAGCGTATCGTGCGCGAGCTCGAGGAGGCGGGCGTCCTTAGTCACCGGCGTGAGGGGCGTCGCAATGTGTACCGCATTCACGCGAAAGCCCGCCTTCGCCATCCGCTTGAGTCGCACCGATCGATTGGAGATTTGCTGGCTCTGGTGATGAACACGTAGGTAGCGAAAGGCCGCCGGAAACGTTGGCCCGATGAGCCAACGCGCTACTTGCAGATGCCGCAGTCCCGCGCCTGCTCTTCAAACTTGTGTTTGAGCCACGCGCGCTGGTCGGCGCACGCGCGCGCGTCCGTTTTTGGGTCTTTGCAGTTTGCATCCAAACGCTTCTGAGCGTCGGTGAGAACCTTGCAGGTTGCCGTGCAGCTGGACGGCACCGTCGGTTTTGCGGACGCGGCGCGTTCTGCGGAAGGCCTGGTTTGAGCGCTGCTCTCGACGTTTGGCGCATCCTGTTGTGGCGCGCGCGCTACCGACTTTGCGCGCGCCACGGGGGCTGCCGGTGCCGCTTGCGCAGCCGGCACCGTAGGCGCCCCGTGCCGGGCGGGCCCGGCCTTGGCTTCCGCCAATTTGTCGCCAGCTGCGGCGCGATCATCACCAGGCGCAGACGCCGCGGCGCCAAGTGCATTGTCCT
>JAYWGI010000284.1:0-2133 GCA_043779025.1 Myxococcales bacterium | reverse complement strand
GCGTGAAAGTGTGTGGCACCTGCCACGCCGACGCGCTCAAGGTGTGGGAGGGCACGGAGCACAGTCACGCGTACGCGACGCTCGAGACCCGCCACAAGAACTTTAACTTGGATTGCGTAGGCTGTCACGTGACGGGCTACGACAAGCCCGGCGGCAGCAACGTCACGCACGTGGAGGGGCTCAAGAACGTTCAGTGCGAGAACTGCCACGGGCCGGGCTCCAAACACGCGGCTGCGCCCACCACGGTGGCCGTTCCGAACGCGCATCCGGGCGAGGACGTTTGCGTCGGGTGTCATCACACCCCGCACGTGAAGAGCTTCGATTTTGGTGCCATGCTTCCGCGCGTACTGGGGCCTGGGCATGGGGTAGGGGAGTAAAGACGCCTGTGACAGCGCTGTCATAGTGGAGGGTGAATGGTGGCGCAGAAATGTCGTTTTTGTGGGGTTGGTACGCCGCTTGCTTACATGTCGGCATGAAGCTCATCCTGACATGCCTGACATTCATGTTTCTCCACTCCGGGAACTACAACGGAGGATGCTTCAGTAGCTCCTCGGGGGATTCAAGCCCGTCTGTGTCTGTGCCCTGCGATCACGTGCCGTCGGAGGCCCACGCGGACGTTGACATCGTGGTTACGCTGTCGGCTACCGATGTGGCCGCAGTCATCGCGGCCCCGCAACCGCTTGTAGCCCCTGCCTACACGCGCGCCAAGCTTGTGAGCTCCGATGCGGAGGCAACGGCATACCTGGCCCAAGTCGTGCCGGCGACAACACTCGAAAAGCTCGCATCGGGGGAGGGGCGGCTGCGCATGCGAGTGAACACCCTGACGTTTGGTGAGGACCGCACGCCTAGACCCGAACCCGTTCAACTCTATGACGAACAACGCCAGAGCTACGAAACGCTCGCGCTCGGACACTTGGAGTTTGATGACACCCTTGTGGACGGGACGTCAGTTAAGGCCTGCGGGGGGCCTTACTACAATCGCGTGTGGGTGCCTGACGCTCGCTAACCCCAAAACAGAATGTCGGTTCTCTTCGCAAGGAGGAGAACCGGCATTTTCGGCTTTAGAATTGCAGTGCTAAAACTTGCAGACTGCAGGTACTGGGCGGCCTTGCAGCAAGTTGCGCAGCACCGTGATCTCCGGCGCGTTGGGGTTCTTGGCGACTTGGCCCGCAACGGCGGAGCATTGAGCAGCCGCGCCGGCCATCATGCCGCCCTCCACCGTGCCTGCGGAGGCCGCGGCTTGGGTCTTCAGCGCCGCGCAGCAGCGGGCCACGTTGGCGGCCAAGGCGCCTGCAGTGCCCAGGGGCTTGCCCGGGGCCACGGGTGCAGGAGGGCCGGCGTCGGGGACTTCCATGGGGGCAAGCTCGGCGAGCGGTGCAGGCGCAGGCGCCTCTACAGCCACGGGCGCGGGAGGCGCGACGGGTGCGGGCGGGGGCGCTTCTTTTTTGCAGGCAGCGAGCGCAGCGGCGCCAGCAAGGGCGGTGACGAAAACCAGAACGCGAGCTTGGGACATGAAAACCTCCGAGGAAAAGCCGGACGCTACCACGGAGCGCCGCGGGGGATCTACTGCAGGTCGTCGCTGTTTTCGCCCTCGGCTTCCGCCTTGGCCGCCGCCGCTTTGGCTGCTTTGACGGCCTTGGCGTCGGGCACCACGATGCGGTTCTTGTCGGGGTTTACAAGGTAGAGCAAAAAGGTGCGGCCCAACACTTGAGCTACATGAGCGCGGGTCTTCTTCGCGAGTGTTTCCGCTGCCTCTTTGCGATCGACGGGCGCCTCGGCTTGTACCTTTACTTTGATGAGCTCATGGCTCTTGAGCTGCGCCTTGGTCTGCGTAACAAGTGCGTCCGTGATGCCTTCTTTGCCGATCATCACGACCGCGTCGAGGACATGGCCAAGGCCACGCAAGTAACGATCTTGAGCGCCAGTGAAGCTCGAAGGCATCACCGCTTTTTCCACCTTCTTCGCATGCAACTGCCGAATGGGCGAGCGCTTGGACTTGGCGCGTGTGGTGCGGCGCGGCGAATTGTTCTTTTCGGCGCGTTTGACCGAGACGTTGGTGGGGCGAGACATGGGGCTTGGGTACTTTCAGAAGAGGCGGGCTGCAGTGTCGTCCGTGAACAACCATGCATCGCG
>JAYWGI010000283.1:0-2140 GCA_043779025.1 Myxococcales bacterium | reverse complement strand
TGTCGAGATTGATGGCAGGGCGACGCGATGGTGTGCCTCCGGGGTGGTGCAGTGCAGGGACAACGCGCGGTCCGCCAGCAGCGGGGCTGACGGAACCTTTCCTGCGGTAGATGCCACCGAAGCGTACTACGTTTGTAGCGACGGTATAGTGCGACCGTGACGACTCTTGGGAGGCCGGATTCCAAGCGGCATCCGAGGCGCATGCCCTTGGGCGCGGTGATGCTGTCTGGTCCTTCCAACAGGCGCGCCTGTGCAAGCTGGCCCGACGACTCACTAAGCGCGGCCCGCCCGGCCATGTCATACCACCGGCCAACGTCGCTCGCGGAATTACAGCGCCCCCCCCCCCAACTCAGTGACCCAGGCGTAAACGTCGGCCCGAAGCGCGTTGGACGGATCAACCTGGGGTGCCGCAGTGCCGCGCATGGGAAACTTGGCGCCCTCCACCTCTCCAGGCGCAGCGCGAAGCGCGCGGACAAACTCTACATCGTCCCCCTCGGCCTCAACGCAGGCGCGCGCCGTGGCTTTTGGCCCGAGCTCGGAGCGGCGGCGCTCACGCGCCATCCAGGCTTCACCGATGAGGGACCCGTCGAGTTCCCAGCTGGACTTCGCAGGATCCCATGTGAGCAATTCGGAGATCGATACACCTTGTGTATCTCGCACTCGCCGCAGCTTTATCTCGTGGTCATGCAAGACAATGTTTCCCGCATCGGTGGAGTCCACATGGGGCATGGACGTGCTCGCGCTGCTGAAGACAATGGCGCGTCCAATTCCTTCTTCGTAGCCGCTACCATCGGACAAGAGCCATCTTGCCGGGGCAAGCACAACACTGCGCTCGCCGCGTGAGGCGCACTGAATAGGCATGTCATCGCTCCCCAAAGTGTCAATGACGGGTGAGACAGCCCGCAGTAGAATTGAGTCTCTAAACCACGGGCGGAGAAGAGCAGCACACGCGTGTCCAACACATCCACCAAATCTAAAATTCCAAGTGAGGCCGCGCCCGATGGCGCGCAACCCGCCGCGGTCGGCGCGTCAGGCGCATCGGTCGAGAGCGTCGCTCCTGGGCGTCGTCGGACGTTCACGGCGGCCGATAAACTTCGCATCCTAAAGGCGCTTGATGCGGCGACGGCGAGCCAAGTACGCGGGGCTGTGGGCGAGCTTTTGCGGCGCGAGGGTGTGTACAGTTCGCAGGTGACAGACTGGCGCCGGGCGATGGCGCAGAGCGGCGCGGATGGTCTCGCGGTGCGCAAGCCGGGGCGCGCGCCGAAGTACTCTGCGGCGGAGCTCGAGCTTGCAGCTCTTCGCAAGAAGCTTGCGAAGACGGAGGCGAAGTTGCGCTTGTCTGAGGCGCTGATTGAGCTCCAAAAAAAAGCACACGCGATATGGGGAATCGCGCTTCCCGAGCCGCCGAGCGGGTACGAGTGATGGGGCTTGTCGACATGTGCGGTGTACACCTTCCTGTGCGCGCGCAATGCACCGTGCTCGGGCTGAGCGCGGCGTCGCTGTACCGCGCGTGCGCGCCGCATGTCGCTCCTCGCTCCAAACGGGAGTCCGCGCCGCGTGCGGACCACGTACGGGGGTTGAGCGCGGAAGAGCGCACGCGTGTGCACGCCACCCTGTGTTCAGAGGAGTTCGTCGACCAGGCCCCGCGCGAGGTCTACGGAGCGCTTCTTAAGCGAGGTATTTACCTGGGCTCCATCCGCACGATGTACCGCGTGCTCGCCGAAAAGGGTGCCACCACGGAGCGCCGAAATCAGCGCGCGCCGCACAAGCACACCAAGCCCTCGCTGACGTGCATGGCGCCGAATCAAGTCTGGACCTGGGACATCACGCGCCTTCGAACGACGACACGCGAGCCCCTGTTTCTGTACGTCATCTTGGACCTCTACAGCCGCTTCGTCGTTGGCTGGATGGTGGCCGAAAAGGAGTGTCAGCACCTCGCCGCGAAGCTCTTCAAAGAGGCGCTCCCGCGCCATCGCGTGAGCGCCGGCGCGGTCGTCCACTCCGACCGAGGGGCCGTCATGAAGAGCGATGTGCTCGGCGATGCGCTTGCCCTCTCTGGCGTCACGCGAAGCTTTAGCAGGCCACGCGTCAGCAACGACAACGCCTTCAGCGAAGCCCACTTCAAGACAAGCAAGTACCA
>JAYWGI010000282.1:0-2140 GCA_043779025.1 Myxococcales bacterium | reverse complement strand
GCATGTCCTTGTTGATCACGGCCGGAAGCGCCGTGCCCAAGAACTCGTGCAAGCCGTGCTTGTAGGTCGTGCGCAGCTCGTGGAACACGCAGGTGCATGCTGGGCCCGACTTCGCCCCCGCGCAGCTCCGAATCGAGGCGGCGCAGGATTTTACAAAGTTCTTCTCCACCGGCGGCTCGGGCATCATGTCGCCACACTTAGCCGTGGTGAGCTTGGCTTGCGTCTCCTGCTCGCGCACGCTCATGCGCGCTTTGCCGCCCAAGATGCGCGGCAGCATGAGCTTGAGGCTGCAAGCGCAGTACGCGTCGCTCCCCTCGCCCGCCGAGTCGGCGCAAGAGGCCGAATGCGCGATGATGCCAGGATGCACAGGGCCGCAGGTGGCCATGGTCTTGCTGATGAGCTCGGCCGCGCGCCCGGGCGCCACTTTGCCCTCCTCAAGCGGGCCCTTGCCGCGCGTGAACTCGCGCAAGGTGCAGCGGCAGTAGGCGTCGGCATCCTGCCCGGCTTTGACCATGCAGGCCGCCACATAGGCCTCGCGGTTCTTGGTCAGCGCGTCGCATTGCGCGGGCGTCCCGCAGCTCACCTCGGCGGCGGCGCTTGCGCTCTGTGGTACGGCAACGGCTATGACGAGAAGAGCCAAAACGGGGACAGCGGCATAGCGGCGGGCAAAGGACATGGGTGCAAGTTACACTAGCCCCTGAGTCGTGTGGTCACGCAATTGTGCGGGTACGCTCTATGAGCGTCAGAACCAATGCATGCAACGCGGGGGCGTAGCGCTCTTTGACGGCCGACATCGATGCCAAGGAGCGCTCGTCGTAGCAGGACGCGAGCTCATGACGGCGATCCAACGCATCGAGCCATGTCGCACCATCCGCGAGCAGTGAAGCCGCAACCGCCTCGCGAATCACGTCGCGCGGGCTGTTCGCGTCTACGCCAACAAAGGCCAGCAAGTCCTTGAGCGTCCTCCAAGCCAGCTCAAAGGTGAACTCGAAGGTCTGGATAAGCCCGGCCGTCTCGAGGTCCGAATAGCGCTCAAGTTTGCATGCGGCCTGAAGACGCGCCTCGAGCGTCCGAAGATTCGCAAGGCGCTGAATCCAGCCGCGTTCCATGGTGAGAGGATAGCGCGGCACTGCGCTGGGGCGCCCTCAAATTTGTCATTCTGAGCATCGGTCGCGAGCGACACACGCGGGAGGTGCTTCGCTACGCTCAGCATGACAATGGCTACGCGGGGCAGCTGAACGCAGTCCCCCACAAAAAAAGCACAGAGCCCGCGTCTTTTTCGAGACGCGGGCTCTGTGCATTCTAAACTAGGTGCAGACTACGCCGATTCGGCGTGGCCTTTGTCCTCGTAGCTTGTCGTGCGACGACGTGGCTCTTCTTGGCCTTCGACCAGCATCTTGAGCGGCGCGTAGGCCTGCAGGCCTGTGCCTGCGGGAAGCAAGCGGCCCATGATGATGTTCTCTTTGAGGCCGCGGAGGCGGTCGTACTTGCCGCTGATGGCGGCTTCGGTGAGCACCTTGGTGGTCTCCTGGAAGGAGGCCGCCGAGATGAACGACTCGGTGGAAAGCGACGCCTTGGTGATGCCCAAGAGCAGCGGTTCGGCCGTTGCGGGCTTGCCGCCGCGGTCCATCACGCGCTGGTTCTCTTCCTCGAAGACGTGCTTTTCAGCCTGCTCGTCGATGAGGAATGAGGTGTCACCCACATCCTTGACGCGCACGCGTCGGAGCATCTGGCGGACGATGACTTCGATGTGCTTGTCGTTGATGCCTACGCCCTGCAAGCGGTAAACCTGCTGGATCTCGGTGACCATCCAAGCCGCGAGCTCTTTCTCGCCCTTGACGCGCAAGATGTCGTGCGGGTTCGAAGCGCCGTCCTGGAGTGCGTCGCCTGCGCGAACGCGATCGCCAGGCTGCACTTGGATGTGCTTGCCTTTAGGGATGAGGTACTCGCGGGCTTGATCCGTGAGCAATTCGCCGCCGTGGCCGAAGGGCGTGATGATGAGCTTGCGTTTGCCCTTGGTGTCTTTTCCAAAGCTGACTTCGCCATCGACTTCCGCGATGATCGCGTGGTCCTTGGGCTTGCGTGCTTCGAAGAGCTCGGCAACACGCGGCAAACCGCCGGTGATGTCTTGCGTCTTGGT
>JAYWGI010000281.1:0-2148 GCA_043779025.1 Myxococcales bacterium | reverse complement strand
TTAACACCTGCAGTGTGCGTGAGAAGGCAGAGCACAAGCTGCACTCCGAGCTGGGGAAGCTCGCGCCGTTCAAGGCACAGAACCCAGAAATGGTGATTGCTGTGGCCGGTTGCGTGGCGCAGCAAGAGGGTGAGGCGTTGCTTAAACGCAGTGAATTGCTTGACCTGGTGATAGGCCCCGACAACATTGCCGAATTGCCGCGCTTGGTGCTCGAGCAGCGCAGTGGGGCGCTGCCCCTTTCGTTCACCGTATTTGACGACGACGCGCCTCGTTTTTTGGCCGCTAAACCGAAGGCCGGCGAGGCGCCCATCAGCGCCTTTGTGACCACCATGAAGGGCTGCGACGAGCGCTGCTCGTTTTGCGTCGTACCCTACACGCGCGGCTCCGAGCGATACCGGCCCACGCGCGAGATAGTCGCCGAGGCGCAGCGCTGGGTGGCTGCGGGCTCCAAGGAGATTGTGCTCTTGGGCCAAACCGTGGACAGCTTTCAAGACCCGGCGCTGCCGCCTCCCGCAAGCGATGATCCGGACGAGAGCCAGTTCCCTCACCTGCTCCGCGCCATCGTGGCCCAAGTGCCGGGGCTCAAGCGCTTGCGCTACACCAGCCCCCACCCGAGGCATCTGACGCCCTCCCTCATTGCCGCTCATGCCGAGTTAGAAGTTCTGGCGGCACACGTGCACATGCCCGTGCAGTCCGGTTCTAACCGCGTGCTCAAGCGCATGATTCGTCGCTACACGCGAGAGGAATACTTGAGTCGCATCGCGCAGCTCAAGGCCGCGCGGCCTGGGCTCACGCTCGCGACGGATGTCATCGTGGGCTTTTGCGGCGAAACTGACGAGGACTTTGAGGACACGCTGAGCTTGGTGCGCGAAGCAAATGTAACGAGCATATTTGCTTTCAAATACTCGGTCCGACCTCTCACCCCGGCGCGCAAACTCAAAGACGATGTGCCCGAGGAAGTGAAATCCGAGCGTCTCTCCCGCCTGCTCGCACTGGCCGATAAGCTGCAGGCCGCGCACTTACAGACGCTAGTAGGAACCACCGCCACAGTCATTTTGGAGGGTCTCTCCAAAACGGATTCGAAGATGGTGACCGGCCGCACGGAGCGCAATGAGATCGTGCACCTGCCCGCGCCCGAGGGCGATGTGTACGGCGAGCTCGCGACGATCAAAATTGTGGCGGCGCACAAGCGATCCTTGCGCGGCGAATGGATTGGCGAAGCGCCGCGGGGCACAGGCCGCCCGGCCAAAGCCTATCTGCGCACAGGGCGTTCGCTGCCGGTGGTCGCCACAACCGCGGGAGAACAGCCATGACCGTGTACGCGTTCGAGGACATGGTGCCCAAGCTGGGCAACAATGTGTATATAGCAGACAATTCTGCCGTGATCGGCGACGTCGAGATCGGCGATGACAGCAGTGTTTGGTTCAGCTGTGTGCTTCGCGGCGATATGTATCCGATACGCGTAGGCAAGCGGACCAACATTCAGGACGGCACCGTGCTGCACGTCACCCAAGATTTCGCCGCGTGCCACGTGGGCGACGACGTGGTGGTCGGGCACATGGTGCTGCTGCACGGTTGCCGCGTCGGCAACCGATGCTTGATCGGCATGGGCAGCACGCTGCTCGACAACGTGGTGGTCGGCGACAACTGCGTGATTGCCGCGGGCTCACTGCTCAAGCGGGGCACGGTGGTACCCCCTTACTCGCTCGTCATGGGTAGGCCCGGCGTGGTGGTCAAGCAGCTCACGGACGCGGACATGCCGCGCTACGTGGATGGCGGCGTGCAGATTTACCAGCACTACGCCGCGCGGTTTAAAGCTGGGCTCAAAAAGATCGATTAAACTCGGCTCAACCAAATCGCAAGCGTCGCAGTGAGCCACAACTTCTGCGCGTGGTCTTTCTCGCCAGCCATGTGCTCGGACATCCAGCGCTCGATGGTTGGCTTTCGCACGTAATCCCAAAGTGCCGGCGTGCCCAGCACACGCTCCTCTAGCCCCGCGCGCATATGACCCCGGAACCATGTAGATAGCGGCACGCCAAAGCCCATTTTGCCGCGTGTGAGGATGCTCTTGGGCATCACGTCCTCAAAGGCTTTGCGCAGCACCCATTTGGTGGTGAGCCCGCGCAACTTGAGGTTGTCGGGGATAGC
>JAYWGI010000280.1:0-24314 GCA_043779025.1 Myxococcales bacterium | reverse complement strand
AGTCCGTGAGCCCGTCGCCGTCGGAGTCCAGCTCAATGGTATAGCCAAATTCACTGGTCACCATGTTCGCGCCGCCTCCCGCAGCAAGCGCGTTCGCGGTGAGCGCGAAGAACGTCGCGCCTGTTGGGAGCGATGCCGTAGCCGCCGCGGGCACGATGATTTGGAACTCATCGACGCCCGTGTCGGTCCCTACGGGCGCATAGTTGTAGGATGCACCTGTTGCGGTCACCGTGAGGCCGGAGCCTACCTTGTACGTGCCCACGTAGTACTCCCCCTCGCCGAAGCCCGAGTCGTCTTTGGCGCGGTTTGCGTAGACGTCCACCTCGGTGGTGGCCGCTGCGCGCAGCCAGCCTTTGATGACCGTGTCGCCGCCCGCGTTTTTGGCAACGCTGTATTGTACAGGGAAGTTGAGGAGGTCGTTCGGCCCGGTGTCCGTGTCGCCCGTGTCGTTGAGGGTGACGCCGTAGAACCCCGAAGCCTGAAGACCGAGGTCGATGCCTAGCGTGTTGTGTCTACGGATGGAGTTGCCCCGAATGCTCACGAAGCCAGCGCCGTTTTGATCGCTTACAAGAATGCCCACGGCCTCTTGTCCAACGTATGCGGGGTTGGTCGTCACGCTGCCAATGATGTTCGGCTCTCCGCTCGCGATACCACCAATCACGGTGCCCGTTGAGCCACCAAACACGTGGATGTTGTTGCTATTGCCCAAATCGTCGCCGGCCGCATTGACCCCGATGCTGTTGCCAAAAAACTTCGCATCCGTTGCCCCTCGAACTAAAAAGCCATTGTCAAAGTTTGCCGCTACAACATTGCCGCGTGCGACAACGTCTCGGGCGGACAGAATTTGAACTCCTTGGCCCTTATTTCCGAGAGCAAGCAGCCCCGAGGCATCTGTGCCTATGTAATTGTTGGTGATGCGGTGCCCCGAACCGCCGGTCAAGGAGATCCCCGTAGCGTTGCCACTGATGATGTTCCGGCCCGCGGCGGTGCCATCTCCAATCTGCACGTTTGAAACTGTCGTATTGTTGGCGCCAGCGTCGGTGATTAAACCACTTGCCGTGTTGGGCAGCGCTACCGTGCCGGATGCGTTGGTTCCGATCTTGTTGCCGACCAGTACGTGACCAGACGTGCTTGTGTTCAGGTACGTGGAAAAGTAAACGCCGTAAAAATTATTCGCGGAAATGACGTTGTTGCGCAACGTGACGTTGTTTGCGCCCTGGTCTGACTCAACTCCTGCGCCGTAGCTGACGTTCGACGTGTTGTTTCCTCGTGCCAAGGCTCCCGTGATGTCGGTTCCGATGTAGTTGTTTTCAACAACCGTGCCCGTTGCGGCAGATTGGTAAATGCCTACCCCACGGACTCCGTTCGACGACACGATGTTCCTGTCCGTTGCCGCAGCGCCTCCGATTACTGCACGCACCCCTTCGACAACGATTCCATATGTGCCATTGCCAAGGGCAGTTGCTCCGTCACCACCAAGACCGACAATGTTGCCTGCGACCGTAGCTGTTGGGGTGCCGCCCGAGGCGTTCGCGATCATGTAGAGGCCCACCTCCTTGTTGCCGCCCACAACATTTCCTCGCACCTCAATGGCAGCCGTGTTGAAAGCATAGACGCCATGTGAGCTGTTGCCGAGGCTCGCCAATCCCGTGCTATCCACACCAACGTAATTGCCGCTCACACGATGGCCACTCCCGCCATCAATAAGGATGCCGCTACCGCTGTTGCCGCTAATGATGTTGCGCCCCGCCACCGTGCCATCGCCGATAGCAAAGTCAGTCGCACCGCCGTAAACGTAAACTCCCGCGTTACGGTTTGGCTGAGCGATCAATCCAGAAAAATCAGTGCCTATTCTATTTCCAACGATGGACCAGCCTTGCAGCCGTCCACCCAACACAATTCCATGGTTTTTCGACCCAAAAACCACGTTGTTTCGGATAACCACCCCAGTAATGGCGCCTACAACCCAATTGTCTGCGGAGGTAATACAACTCACTCCAGCGTTGGCATTCGGATTGTGCGTGATTGCATTTTCCTCAATGACGGAACCGCTGGGGGTTACCGTAGTCCCCGACCAGAGCTCAACGGGACCGATCCCGCCAGGGTCGCTGCCGACAATGGAGAACCCCTTAAGCTTGGTTTTCGCACCCAATCGAAGACCAGCAATTGTGACCAGCTTCACCGTCGGAGCGCCGACTGCGTAACCCGGTTGTGTGCTTGCATCTAGCACCACCTCATCGACCGTAGTAACCGCGCCCGCCACGGACCCTGCGGGCGCCACCGCTAGCGCATGCCAAAAGCCGCTCCCTGCAGCGGTATCTGTGATGGTTTGAACTCCGCCGCCGGGGATGTTGAAGTTGATGGTGTCAGCACCCGCAAGCGCGTTTGCCTCCTCCAAAGCCGCGCGGAAAGTGCACGCTCCCGACGCCGTTTTGCACACGCCATTGCCTGGCGTTTGATCTGGGGCGTCTGTCGTGGTGTTTACCACAAATGTGGCCGCATGCGCGGAGCGCGCGGCAGTGAGCAACCCCAGCGCGTAAAGCGCGTTCGTCACAGGCTTAGAAGATCGGATTTTCATGCATGTCCTCGGTGCGGCCAAATGAGAAAATGGGCCTGCGAAAAATACGCAGACGCCTGCCAATTCGGTCTAAATTACGTGCGGTTTACAGTGATCTCGTGAGTGGCTCGTGGCTCCAAGGCGTGGAGCAGAAGACTCACAGCGGGTGAGGCTACGTGAGGCCGTATTGCGGCGGCAAGAATGGGTGTGCAGAGCAGCCGCGATTTTGTGCGACAGGGTGTGCCCTACACGCGCGCCATCAGAACGCTTGCTTGACCCAGCCCCAAAACTTGGAGGCCTTGTCCTCTTTGGGCGCCTCGGCCTCTAGCTCCGCGCGGCCCTTGGCGGTGAGACGCATGATGGAGTGCTTGGGCGCGGCGTCACGCTGTTGAGCGTCGGCCAAGGCCGCGGCGCCGTACTTGAGCAAGCCTACACCCGTCGCATACTCCGGCCCCGTCACCAATTGCGTGATGCCCTTAATGCCAATGGGCACCCCTATGCGCACAGGCATACCGAGCACTTCTTCGGCAAGCTCCGCCATACCCTCCAGCTGCACGGCGCCGCCCGTGAGCACAACGCCCGCCGACAGCTGATCGATAAAGCCGGTCTCTTCCAAACGGCGGCGTACGGCCACGAAGATCTCTTCGACGCGTGGCTCGATAATGTCGCTGAGCACGCGGCGTGACACGCGGCGTGTGCCGTGGCCGCCGACGCCGGGGACTTCGATCTCTTCGTCCACCGGAACGAGTCGGCTCATCGCGCAGCCCGAGAGGCGCTTGAGGCGATCGGCCTCGGCCACCGGCGTGCGCAAACCAGCTGCGACATCGCTCGTGATGTTGGTGCCGCCTACAGGCAAAATGCAGGTAGAAGCCACGCCGCCGTCTACGTAAAGAATGATGTCGGTGGTACCTCCGCCGATGTCGACGACCGCCACGCCGATCTCTTTCTCGTCGTCGCTAAGCACGGCCTCGGCGCTTGCAAGCGGCTCGAGAACCACATCAGCCACGGTGAGCCCTGCGCGCTCGGCGCAGCGCACCACGTTCTGGACGCAGCTCGTGGCGGCGGTGACCAAGTTCACTTTGGAACCCAAACGCACGCCGCTCATGCCGATGGGATCGCGGATTCCATCCTGCGCATCGACCACAAATTCACGAGGCAACGCATGCAATATCTGGCGATCGGCGTCGACCGGAATGGCGCGCGCGCCTTCGAGCACACGCTCTACATCCGAGCGCGTGACCTCACCACCGCTGATAGCAGCCACGCCGTCTGACACTTGGCTTTTGATGTGGCTGCCTGCCACACCGGCGAACACCGTTCGAATCTCCACACCAGC
Source organism: Myxococcales bacterium (assembly GCA_043779025.1). GTDB lineage: Bacteria > Myxococcota_A > Polyangia > Polyangiales > Polyangiaceae > JAAFHJ01. The sequence goes on along the minus strand of JAYWGI010000280.1, from coordinate 20,421 downwards.
CATGGTCTGCGCAGACTCAATGGCTTCGTGGATGGCGCGCACGGTCCAGTCGATGTTGGATACGATGCCCTTGCGCAAGCCTTTGCACGGCACCGTGCCCACGCCAAGCACCGTGATGCCATCCGCGGAGACCTCGCCCACCACGGCCGACACTTTGGTCGTCCCGATGTCCAGACCCACGACGATTTCGCCCTCTAAATTCGTGTACGTCATTGCCCCATGGTGGTCGCATGCTGGGGGAAGCACGGGCAAATTCCCGGACATAGTTTTGTCACACCCTCACGTACAGCGTTCTACTTTGACGTGGGGTCGGCGATGCGCACAACCGCGCGCTCGGCATCTTCGCTCAGGAACACCGCTACGGGCTTCTGCCCTCGGCGCTCGACCTCGCTTACGGCTTGCAGCGTGCGCTCTACCTTGTCGCCAAATGGCGGACGCCCCAAGTCCAACCGAACACCCGAACGCCCCACGTGGGCGCGATAGGCTCCGTCGGGGAGCACATGCACCTCGGCCAGCGGCCACTTCTTGGCGAGGGCCGAACTAGTGTATTCCGCAATCACTTGAAGGGCGCCCTCCAACGCCGTCTCGAGCACCGCGCGGTCTTTGCCTATCTCACTGGTTTCCGAGGTGATAACCGGCAAATCTACATTGTCTCCCGGCTCCACAGGCTTAAAAATTTCGCCCTCGGCGGAGACAAAATACAGCGTCCCGTCGCTCCACAACGCAACGGCGGTGCGCTCGGTGACCTCCACCAACAAGGTGCCTGGAAGCACGCGGCGCACGAGCGCGGATTTGACCCATGGGCTACGCCGCACCGACTCCGCTACGCGCGGCGCATCGAGACGAAACAGGTTCTCGCCCACGTGCAGCGCAGACAGCCGAATCACATCTTCGCGGGTGAGATGCACCGCGCCCTCGAGTCGAACCTCGCGCAGCGCAAAGGCCTTGCCCGTGAGCACGGACCGGTAGCCCACGTAGCCAACGCCCACCAGCCCGAGCAACACAGTGCTGAACGAAACCCACGCGCGCACTTTGCCCCACGCGACCGGGACCCGAGGCACGCGCGGAAGCCGCACCGAATCTGAGTTCTCCGCGCCGCTTACGCGTGGGGGGGCATCTCCGACCGCCGTGTTGAGTCGGCGGTTGCCCGCGCCTCGTGGGCCTGATGGTCCTTGCGGGGCAGGCGGCGGCAGAGGTGCGGTGTCTTTTCTCCCCTTTGCCAAGCGCCTTAGCCCTTTGCGCCTTCGAGACGCGCTTTGAGCGGCAACAGGCAGGCGTTGATGTCGCCCGCGCCCAACGCGATCACAATGTCGCCCGGCATCACGATGGCCTCAAGTTGCTCGGGGAGCTGTGTTTTGTCTGCGCAAAAGCGCACATCGTGATGCCCGTGCTCACGAATGGCGGCGACCAAGGCCTCGGCGCTTGCGCCCTCGATGGGCTCCTCGCCTGCCGCGTACACATTGGTCACCAGCACCACATCGGCGTTGTGGAACGAAAGCGCGAACTCCTCGAACAGGTCGCGCGTTCGCGTGTAGCGATGAGGCTGAAATGCCACGACCACGCGCGCATCTGGGAAGCCGTTTTGCGCGGCGCGCAAGGTGGCTTGCACCTCGGCCGGATGGTGTCCGTAGTCGTCCACGAGCGCGACCTCACCCCTTACTCCATTGCGTGTGATCTGCACATTAGCCACCGTGGTGAACCGGCGCTGCACGCCCACAAAGTTGGCGAGCGCATCGCGCGTAAGGTTAAGCGGGACTTCGAGCTCGTCCGCGACTGCCACCGCAGCAAGCGCGTTGAGCACATTGTGCTCACCCGGCATCCGCACAACAAACTCGCCGAGTTTTTCGCCCTGCTTATAGGCGTCGAAACGGGTTACGAGGCCCTCAAATTTGAGATTTTTTGCGCGATAATCGGCCTGTTTGCTGAGTCCATAAGTGACGTAGCGACGGGCCACCTGCGGCAAAATGGCATGCACATGCGGGTGATCTACGCACAGCACGGCGAGGCCATAAAATGGCGTGCGGTTTACGAACGTCACAAAGGCCTCTTTGACCTGCTCGTGACTGCCGTAATGATCCAAGTGCTCGGCGTCGATGTTGGTGACCACCGCGATCGTCGGCGTGAACTTCAGGAACGAGCCGTCACTTTCGTCGGCCTCTGCGACGAACAGATCGCCCTCGCCCAAGGCTGCGTTGGAGCCCAATGCGTTGACCTTGCCGCCCACCACCACGGTGGGGTCCAATCCACCCGCGCGCAAAATCATGGCCACGAGCGAGGTCGTCGTGGTCTTGCCGTGACTTCCCGCAATGGCGATGCCGTACTTCGTACGCATCAACTCTGCAAGCATTTCGGCGCGTGAAATGGTGGGGATGCCCAAAGCCTGCGCCGCCACCATCTCGGGGTTGTCAGGCTTCACGGCGCTCGTGTAGACCACCACATCGGCGCCGCGCACGTTGTCCGGCGCATGCCCCTCGAGGACACGGACCCCCAAGGATTCGAGCCTGCGGGTCACGTCGCCTTTCTTCATGTCGGAGCCCGAAACATCGAAGCGCATGGTGCGCAAGATCTCGGCGAGGCCGCTCATCCCGATGCCGCCAATGCCAATGAAGTGGGCGTGCCTAACGCGTCCTCGAAACATGACTTAACGGGTACCATGAGCCGCATGCTCGGGTCGATGTTGTGACCAAAGCAGGCGCCTTCAGCCGCGGACAGATCCACGGAGGAGACTCGGCCGGAAGATGCAGCTATTTGTCTACTTATATACCGTGCACGCTGTTTGCAAAGCGTGTGATCTGCGCCTGCTCGAGCGACGAGGCACCGGCCGAAAAGCCCACCGCGACGGTGCCCTTGGGGCTCGCCACGTAGACAGTCATGTACGTGCGTACAGGGTCTGCCGCGACAACCAAAAAGCGCTGACCGCTGAGAACACGGCTCTCAAGCACGTCGACTTTGCCGAACTGCGCACGCTCGGGGACCAACGCAACAGCGTCGGCAAGGCGCGTAACGCCCTTCCCGGCCATGCGCGTCACGCTCACGCTCACGCCGGTTGCTACAGGTGCAGTAGGAGCGGGCGCGGCGGCAGGCGTGCTGACACCGCTAGACGCAACCATCTTGGCGCCAGGCAAAAAGCGAAACGCGACGCCCATGGCCGCATCTTGGAATTCGCTGTCTTGTGCGCCGTCGCCGGCCACCGGAGTGGACTGCAACGGGGCTCTGACGGCGACTTCGGGCGTGAGCGCGGACTGGGCGGGCATCTTGGCGGCCGCCGCGCGAGCAGCTTTGGCTTCGCGTGCCGCCTTGGCGTCGGCCTCACGCTGTTCTTTTGCCTCGCGCGCCGCGATCTTGTCGGCCTCGCGTTTTGCACGGGCATCCTCAATTTTGGCGATTGCGGCCAAGCGCTTGGTCTCGATCATCGCGGCGGCAACGGCCGCGTCATTGGCAGCTTTTTCCCTCGCGGCGGCAGCATCTCGTACGGCTTGCGCGCGCGCCTCTTTGGCCTTCGCCAGTGCATGCAAATCGCGTGTGCGCAGGTTGGCCGACGCCATAGGTTCACCTTCAGGGCACGAGACCACGTGCCCCTGCATGCCACGCGTTGCATCGGAAGACACGAACTGGATGGCCACGCTGGCGCCGGCGTCGGCGTCGGCGAGCTGCACAGCGACGGCAGGGAACTCGAAGCAACGTTCGTCAAAGTTCCCAGCGCCATAGGTGCCGCGAGACACGACCACCAACCCGCGAATACGCGGGCCTTGCGAAGAGATCTGCCAATCCGCCGACCGCGTGTTGACCAAGTGCCAACCCGACACGTGCAGCTTCGACGCCGCGTCAGTGCCAAAGGGCACGGTAGAATAGATGAGCGAGCTCGCGAGCTCGTTCATGGCCCAAGCGCTGAAGGAGGCATCTAAGTCAGGCTGAGAAAACGCTGGCGGGATGGAGACAGCGGGTGACTCGGCACGAGCCGCGTGCGACATATTGCAAAGAAAAACGACGGCGACAAAGGCTGGTGAAAGTTTCATGGTCAAAGCTCCTGAGCTGGCAAGGACAGGGCGCGCACACGCGGACTCCCCGAGCGGCGCGGCAGCTAGCAAGAGCCCCGGGCGCCGTCCAGCCGGCAAGGTGGGATTTCTTTTGGCACCGCGAGTGGCAGCAAACTGGCTCTGCGAATGGGCTCGGCGACCCGGCCCTAGCGACGAAATCGGAGCAGACGGCGGCGGGGGCTTGCGCTCAATAGCTCGTCGATTTTGAGTGCCACACTGGCCGCCGCCTGAGGCCGGCCCAGCGTCGCCGCGGCGCGGGCCATGTCGTCCAAACGAGCGCCATCGCTCAGCAACTCTACAAGCGCCCGGGCCATCGCCTCCACCCCCGCATCCGACTGTGCAAGCACGGTGGCGCCACCGCGTGCCGCCACCGCTTGCGCGTTTGCAGTTTGGTGATCATCGGCCGCACCGGGAAGCGGTACGAAAAGCGCGCCGCGGCCCACTGCGCACACCTCAGCCACCGTCCCCGCCCCACTGCGCGCGATAACTAAGTCTGCACGCTGTAAGGCGTGTGGCATGTCGTGGATGTAGGCGTGGACCTCGGCCGTCACGCTAGAGTCCGTGTAGGCTTGCTGCGTTTCTTCGACGTCATTGAGTCCCGTCTGATGAACCACATGGATGTCGCCCCAGCTTGCGCGCGGTCGCCGTTCTTGTTGCGACCGTGCGCGCGCGAATGCTTGCGGCATACACTCATTTAAAAAGTGCGCTCCCTGACTTCCACCAAGCACGAGCACGTTGGTCTCGCGTGCACCATGATGCACCCGGGGACTCGGCTCGAACCCGGGCCGAATAGGCACACCCACGTTGAGGCGCTTGGCCCGCGGAATCCCAAGCGGAACGCCATCGAAGGGCGTGACCACAGCGAGCGCTACCCGCGTCAGCCAGCGATTGGTAAGCCCCATCACTGCATTGGGCTCCACAAGCAACAGAGGCAACCCCAGGCTCGCCGCCGCTGCGCCTACCGGTCCCGCGACGTAGCCACCAGAGCACACCACCACCCGCGCCCCAAGCTGCTGCAGCACCTTGCGCGCTTGCGCCGTAGCACTTGCGGCAGTGCCTAATGCGGCTGCGGCCGCAAACACACTACGGCCCTTGAGCGGCCGGACCTCGATGCCAACATAAGGCAGGCGGGTCCGCGCGACGATGCTGGACTCCATACCGCTAGGCGTCCCGATGAACGCACAACTACGGCCCAAGTCGTGGAGGCGCTCAGCGATTGCGAGCGCTGGGTACACGTGGCCGCCGGTGCCGCCTCCTGAAAACACCACATCGGCGCGCGCCTCACCTGCCCGGCTCATCCCCAGTTCTCATTTCGCTCTTTAGCCGCACTTGCTGGAGGCTCTGGCGTCTCGGACTCGGCCGCTTCGGTAGCGGGCCCTTGGCGAGAAATATTAAGCAAAATACCTGCTGCAACGGCGTTGACCAACAACGAAGAGCCACCGTAACTCATGAACGGCAACGTGAGCCCTTTGGTGGGCAAGATGGCCAAGGCGACCGACAGGTTGATCAGCACCTGCGTCGCGAACAGGATAGAGATGCCGTACGCCAGGTAGGTGCCGTAGTCGTCCGGTGCGCGGTACGCCGCGCGAATTCCGCGACCCACGATCAGAACGTAGGCGCCAATAAGACATAGCATGCCTACGAACCCGAGCTCTTCGCCCACGATGGCGCTGATAAAGTCGGTGTGCGCCTCCGGCAAAAATAGGATCTGAAAGCCCTTGCCCAAGCCCTGCCCCCACACCCGCCCGGAGCCAAAGCTCATCACGGATTGGAAGGGCTGATAGGCCAAGTCGCTCTTGTGCTCGGCCATGTTACGCCACGCCAACATGCGCGCGGCGCGGTACTCTTTGGACACCACCAAGACGGCCGCGATGCTGCTTCCAATGATGCCGGCACCCAAGATGTAGCCCACCTTGGCTCCGGCCAAAAACAGCAGCGCAAAGGTGAGCAGCAAGAGAACCACGGCGGAGCCAAAGTCAGGTTGACGCAAACACAGCACCATAAACACGCCGGCCACAAGCAAGTGCGGCAGGAAGCCCACGCTGAAATCGCGCACAGCCTCGGCCTTTTTGGACAGCGAATAGGCCAGCCAAGCCACGATAGACAGCTTGGCAAGCTCCGATGGTTGGATATGCACTGGGCCCACGGCGATCCAACGCGCGGCACCACCGCCCGAGTGACCGAAGCCCGTCAGCGTCACCACAAGCAAGGCCGCCACACAGAACAGCACCGGGTACGTGAGCTTGTAGATGCGGTGGTAGTCGAACATGGAGACGCCAAACATGAGCGCAATGGCGCTCAGCGCGTACACGCCTTGGCGACGCAGAAAGTAGGTGCCGTCGTGGTAGCGGGTGGCAGCCTCGGCAGCTCCTGCAGAATACACCATCACCAAACCAAACCCGATGAGCAGCACCAAGGTGGCTGCAAGCAATACATCAGGCGCGTTCTTGGAGCGGCGCTCGTCGGCGCGCGCATCAAGCGGTGCCAAGAGCACGTCGGCGGGTGAGAGACGTATGTTGCGGCTCACTTTGCTCCCTCCGCGAGCTCAAGCACTTCGGCACAAAAATGGTCGCCACGATACTTGTAAGACGCATACATGTCAAAACTCGAACATGCAGGCGATAGGAGCACCGCGTCGCCAGGCTGCGCCACCGCATGCGCTATGTGTACGGCTTCGCGCATCGTCGATGCATGCAGCACAGGCGCTCGAGGGCCCACGGCGGCTTGAATCAGCGGCGCGGCCTCGCCCAAGGTGATGACCGCACGCGCCTTCTCTGCAATGGCGTCGACCAACGGCGCATAGCTGCCGCCCTTGTGGCGCCCGCCGGCAATGAGCACTACGCGCGGCTCGAACAGGCCACGAAGTGCTGTGACGCTCGCGCCCACGTTGGTTCCCTTGGAGTCATCGTAGTAGCGAACCCCAGCCAATTCGCAAACCAAAACGGTGCGGTGCGGCAAGGCCTCGAAGCGTGCGAGCACCGCGCGAATGGCCGACGCGGGAACGCCCATGTCGCGCGCAACAGCCACGGCGGCCGCTACGTTGGCCAGGTTGTGTGCACCTTGCAATTTGATATCGCGCGCGGCGTAGAGTGTGCCGTCTCGTGTATCTTGCACACCTTCGCGGCTGACAACGACGTCGCCCGCGGAGCCAAATGTGACCTGACGTGCGCCGCCGCGCGCCGCTTCTGCAACGCACACTGCGTCGCCGTGCAAACTCACGGCTACATCTGCGGGGCCTTGCTTGGCGAAGGCATTTCCTTTGGCATGCGCGTACTCGGCCATGCCGGCGTAGCGATCGAGGTGGTCTTCCGTTACGTTGAGCAGCACGCTGGCGCGCGGGGCAAAGTCGCGCACACGCTCCATCTGAAAGCTGCTTACCTCCAGCACGACCACGTCCCAGCGCTCCGTGGCCACGGCTGCCAGCGGCTCACCCAGGTTTCCGCCTACAAACACGTGGTCGTAGTGCGCACCAAAGATCTCGCCGAGCAAGCTGGTGACTGTGCTCTTGCCGTTGGTCCCGCCCACGGCCACCACGGGTGTGCCCGGGTGTGCTGCCTGCAGCGCACGAACGGCGAACTCTACCTCTCCGCAGACGTCCACACCGGCCGCCACCGCACGCGCTAGACAAGGCAAGGCAGGCACGCCGGGCGACACCACGACGACGTCAAAATGCTCGAACGACGGATCTGCCTCGCCTGCCCGCAGCTCGGCGCCAAAGGATGCAAGCTGCATAGATGCTGCAGCAAGCTCCGCCAGCGGCTTGGAATCGAAAGCGGTGACATCAGCCCCGGAGGCGCGTGCGAGCTGCACGGCCGCAAGGCCACTGGCTCCCAGGCCAACAACGGCCACATGCTGATTGAGAAGCAAACTTGCACTCATCGGAGCTTGATACTGGAGAGGCCCACGAGCGCGAGCAAGATAGAGATGATCCAAAATCGCACGATGACCTTGGGCTCGGGCCAGCCCTTTTTCTCGAAGTGGTGATGAATGGGGGCCATCAAGAAGATGCGCTTGCCCGTGCGTTTGTACCACCCCACCTGCAAAATCACGCTGACGGCCTCCACAAAAAAGATGCCGCCCACGATGACACTCAAGAACTCGTTCTTGGTGAATACTGCGCACATGCCCAAGCCACCACCGAGGGAGAGCGAGCCCACGTCGCCCATGAACACTTGGGCCGGGTAGGTGTTGTACCAAAGGAAGCCGATGCCAGCCCCAAGCATGGCGCCGCAATAGACTGCGAGCTCACCCACCGAAGCGATAGGTGCAATATCCAAGTACTTTGCGAGCACCAACTTTTGGCTAAGGCCCGCAATGCCAAAGGTGGCGCCGCACAGGTAGGACCACGCAAGGTAGGTCGTGGCGTTGGTCATCACGGGGCCGATGGCTAGGCCGTCGAGGCCGTCGGTGAGATTGACGGCATTGGACATGGCGACCACGACAAAGAGCGCGAACGCGAAGTACAACGCCACCGGGATCTCGATGGGGTGCTTGGCGAAAGCCACAAAGGGCAAAGCCAAGCGGCCGCGGATCTCCCACCAATCAGCGGGCATGCGACTTTGGTCAAAAAACACGGCCGCCAGCACGCCGCCGCCAATGACCGTTTGCCCCGCGAGCTTGTAGCGCCCGGGCAAGCCCTTGGAGTTTCTCATGCGAATTTTCAGGTAGTCGTCCAAAAACCCGAGCACGCCATAGCCGATGGTGACGGCCGTGGTGGCCCACACGAATACGTTGTGCATGTCGGCCCACATCAGCGTGGGGACAAGCAAGCACGTGAGGATGAGCGCGCCGCCCATGGTGGGCGTGCCCTTCTTGGAGAAATGGCTTGAGGGGCCGTCCTCGCGAATGACTTGGCTTATCTGCCCGAGCTTGAGGCGAGCGATAAACCAGGGCGCGAGCCAAAACGAAAGAAACATGGCGCTCGTGGTGGACAGAATAATGCGAAACGGCAAATATCGGAGCACGTTGAGCCAACCCAAGTGCGCGTAGCGATGCAGTGGAAAGAGCAATTCGTAAAGCACTCAGGTCTCCCCTTCTTTGAGGCGCTCCAGCAAGCGCTCGAGCAGGCGCTCGGCCGCAACCCCGCGCGACGCTTTGAACAGGACCACGTCGCCGCTGCGTAGTGTGGCCGAAAGATGCGTGTAAGCCGCATCTAGAGTCTCGCATGCATTTGTGTGCATACCACACTCTTTTGCCGACGCGGCCGTATGCCCGGCGTCGCCGCCTAGTGTTACAAGCTCGGAGATGCCCGCGGCATGCGCCTGGACGCCCAACGTGGCATGTGCTGCCCCAGACATGGCACCGAGCTCGCGCATCTCGCCAAGCACAGCGACAGTGCGCGCGCCTGCTGCGATCTCCACCAAGCTACGCAAAGCCGAGCGCATGCTGTCGGGGTTGGCGTTGTAGGTGTCGTCAATGAACAGCGTGCCATTTGCAGCTCGAACCACCTGGCCGCGGCCCAATTTGGGCATACTGGACCACACCGCCACAACCTGCTCGGCGCTTGCAAATTCACGGGTGGCCGCATGATAAGCTGTAAGCCCCGCGGCGAGGTTGAGCGCTTGGGCCTCCGGAATGTAGGGGAGCGCGGAGCACACAAGTTCGCCATGTGCGTACTCGTAGCGAAGCGTTGTAGCGCCGCCGGGGCCAAGCACGCGCGTAACCAGGCGAACCGTTGCACTTTGGCTTTGACCAAAGCTCTGAGCCTCGCGAGCACGGGCGCGCAAAAGTTCACCCGTGACGGCCACATCGTCGGCATTGAAAACTGCGGTACCGTCCTCGCGCGTGGTGGCAAAGAGCGCGCCCTTCTCACGTGCAATGCCCGCGCGCGATCCAAACTGCGCCACGTGGGCAAGGCCGATGTTCGTCACAATGCTGATGTCTGGGCGCAGGTAGGACCCAAGCGCAGCAATCTCGCCGGGGATGCTCATGCCGGCCTCAATAACCGCGTAGGTGTGCTCGTCGGTGACGGTAAAGCATGTGGCCGGCACACCAATCAGGTTGTTAAGGTTGCCCTGCGTGGCTTGCGTGGGCGCACGCGCGCTGAGCAGACCCGCAAGCCATTCCTTGGTGCTGGTTTTGCCAGAGCTACCGGTAATTGCGATCACGCGACGGTCATCTCGGCCTCTACGCCAGCCGCGCAAATGCGCGCGCCCCAGTGCGCCCCAGGCGCGCAGCGTATCGCTCACCTCCACCACATTTGCGCCCCTAAACTCGGTGCCGCGGCCGCGATTCACCACGACCGTGTGCGCCCCCGCGGCGACGGCGCGCGCGACATGGTCGTGGCCGTCAAAGGTCTCTCCTTTGAGCGCCACGAACACATTGCCTGACGCGACGCGGCGGCTATCCGATGTGATGCCCTCGGCCACCGTCTCGCTGTGCAGGTGGACACACTCGCCCGCGGTGGCGGCGCGCACTCCGTAGGCCGACATACGGACGTGGTTGTCGGGAATGCGTGTGACCATGGATCTGTTAGCCCACCGGTCGCACAGAAAGTGCCAACCGGGCAACTTCGCGGTCGTCGAATGTAGACACCTGCGCTCCAATGGTTTGCGTGGTTTCGTGGCCTTTGCCCGCGATGAGCAACACATCGCCCGGGTCGCAGTCGGCCACGGCGCACGCAATGGCTTCCGCGCGGTCTCCGATGCGCTGCACCTTAGAGCGATTCTGTGAGTCAATTCCATGCTCAATCGCGTCGAGGATGTCGGAGGCCTGCTCGCTGCGCGGGTTGTCGTCGGCCAAGTACACAACGTGAGCCAGGCGGGAGCCGATGTCGCCCATCAGCGGACGCTTGCCGCGATCGCGATCGCCGCCGCAGCCGAAGACGACCCTGAGCTTGCCGCGCGTACTCGGACGCAACGCAAGCAGCGCACGCTCAAGCGCGTCGGGCGTGTGCGAGTAGTCGACGACGACCACGAAGGGGTGCTCCAGCGGCGTCACGCGTTCCATACGACCACGCACGCCGTTGAGCTTGGAGGCGGCTTCTGCAAGCGCGTGGATGTCGCGACCTTGGCCAAGGGCGATGCCGGAGGCCACCGCGAGGTTCTCGAGGTTGTAGGCGCCGACCAGAGGCGTTTCGAACTGCAACGATTCATCAGCATATTCACATTGTACAAGCATGCCGCTCAGGTTGGACTGGACCGCGTGCATGACCAAGTCTGCGCGAGCGCCACGCACTGTACTCACACGACGCAACGTACGATGTCGCCAGGCGCTTGCGTCATGAGTGCTTTGATTTTGAATCTCATTGGCGACGTCTAAAGAGAGGTCCTCCCCCGCTGAGCCATCGATGCAGATCACGGCGTGGCGCCACGGGCATTCCGTGAACAGTCGCGCCTTGGCCTCTCCATAGGCCTGCATGGTGCCGTGGTAGTCCAGGTGATCTTGGCTCAGGTTGGTGAAGGCCACGGCATCGAAGTGCACGCCCTCAAGCCGCCCCTCGCAGAGCGCGATGCTCGAAACTTCCATCGCGACTGCACTTGCTCCTTCATGTCGAAGCTCGGCGAGTTGACCCGCTAAGGCATCCGCCTCCGGGGTTGTGTGCGTGGCCGGTATGTACATACTGCCGAGGAACGTTCCCAAGGTACCGAGCACTGCGCAATCGTCTTTTCCGGACGTAAGCGCAAGCAATTGAGCAACAAAAAAGCTTGTGGTGGTCTTGCCGTTGGTGCCGGTGATGCCAAAGACTGGAAGCGTGCGGCTAGGGTCGCCCGCCACGGCGTGCGCGAGCGAGCCCAACGCTTTGCGTGTATTATTCACGCGGATCACCGGCACGCTGCCGCACTCTGACAGTCCTTCGATCATGTCCTCCACGACCAGGGCTACCGCGCCACGTGCGAGCGCCGCAGCCACAAACTCATGACCATCCCGCGCGCCGCCTTTGCGTGCAACATACACCCAACCGGGCTGCACCAAACGCGAGTCGTGCGTCACGCCAATCACCCGCGTCTCGCGATCGCCCGAAAAGCTATAGACTGCAACATGCGCTTCCTCGAGCCGCACCAGCAGCGCCCCCAGCGTCAGGCCCTGAGCCTCCGCGGTCATGGCTCGAGCACCACGCGCACATCGGTTCCGCGCGGCACGATGGTGCCCACGCCGGGCACCAAACGCACGGCGTGACCAGACCCCTCAAGCACGGCGCGTAGGCCCGCGGCGCTCAGCGTGCGCACGACTTCGCGCGCCGAACGCGTCATCACGTCGGGGACTTTGATCTCGCTTGCCGGCTCGGGGCCTACATCCACCGTACGAGGTGCTTCCCACGCGGGCTCGTCCTCTACTGGAAGCGGCAAGCCGGGCTCATCAAGCAGCGCCATTGGGTCTTTTTTGGCGCGCAAGTCGACGCGCGTGCCTGCAGGTACGGCCCCCATGTAGCGCAAGGCAGCACTGCCGATGCGCCTGAACACGGGGCCCGCGACGTCGCCGCCGTAGTGGCCCACCATCGGGTCGTCGATGACCACGGATACCACCACGCGTGGCGACTCCAGAGGCGCGAACCCAGCAAAAGACGCCACGTAGTGCTCCTGCGAGTACTTGCCGGTTTTGGGGTCTACCTTTTGCGCAGTGGCGGTTTTTCCCGCTGTGCGAAAGCCGGGGATGGCGGCCTCGACGCCGGTGCCGCCTTCGGTCACGACGGCCCCCAGCATCTCGCTCACGGTGCGCGCCACGTGGGCTGGCACCACGTCGCGGCGCACGCGCGGAACGTACTCGCGCACCAGCGTCCCGCTCTCGTCGGTGACGCGGCGCACGAGCAAGGGCTCCATCAGCTTGCCGCCGTTTGCGATGGCGCCCATCGCAAACGCCAACTGCATGTTGGTCACGGCGATGCCCTGACCGAACGAAGCGTTGGCGGTCTCTACATCGACCCAAGGGCGACCGCGTGGGCGCAGCACACCCGAAGCCTCTCCCGGTAACGGCAAGCCCGTGGCATCACCAAAGCCAAAACGCCTAAATGCAGAATACAAGGGTTCTTGACCAAGCCGAAGGGCGATCTTGAGCGTACCAATGTTGGAGCTCTTGGCCATGATCTGTGTGGGGCTCAACATGGCGCTGGGGTGCGTGTCGTGGATGGTCACGTTGTCCACCTTATAGACGCCCATTTCGCAGTCGATGGTGTCTCCCATCGACACCGCGCCCCCGGCAAGCGCAGCGGCCATCGTGAAGGGCTTCATGACTGAGCCGGGCTCAAAGCGGTCCGTGACCGCGCGCGCACGACGCGTGTTCGGGTCGGATGCTGCGTAGTCATTGGGGTTGTAGCTGGGGGCCGAGGCCACAGCGAGGATCTCCCCCGTCTTGGGCGACATGACCACGATAGATACGCCCGCCGCCTCATACGTGTGCAGCGCAGCCTCGGCTTCGGCTTCGGCCTCGTGCTGGATGGCCTCGTCGATGGTGAGACGAATGTCGTGTCCGCCCACGCCGCCCTCCTGCGAGCGCTCGGTGTACACCATGCGGCCCGCGCGATCACGCAGTACGGGCGTCTCGATCGTTCGGCCTCGGAGCTCTTCGTCGAGCTTGAGTTCAAGACCGTCTTTGCCCTCACCGTCTGGCGACACAAAGCCCATCACCGGCCCAAGAGAGGCGCGGCCTGGATAGAAGCGTTTTCCCTCGCCATCCACAGCCAAGCCGCGAATCCCCGGCACACCCGCCGAAGCCTGGGCGAGCGCACGCACATGCGCGATCTCCTCGGCCGTGACGCGACGCTTGAGCCATTGGAAGCGCCTCGGAGCGGAAAGCCGAGCATACACCTCGTCGACACCCAAGTTGAGCGCGGCCGCGATGCGTGGGGCCACAAGCCGCGCGCGTGCCTCCTTTGCGGCCGGTGTCTCGGAGTCACGCAAAAGCTCCACCGTATCGACCGACACGCTGGGAACATCGACGCTTACCGCCAGCGGCGCGCCCATGCGATCGTAAACACCGCCGCGGCGCTGCGTGACGCGCGTCTTGCGCTCACGCTGCCCTTCGGCCTGCGTGCGCCAATCTGCGCCATCGCGGATCTGGACTTGGTAGGCGGTAATCAATACGCCGCCTGCGCCCAGAGATACCACGCCGGCGAGGATGCCCATGCGCATGCGCATCCACTTGGCGCGCTCGGGCGCGACGTTTCTCATGGGGCCGCCCCTTGCGTTCCTGTTACGTCACCGGGCGTGTCGTTAGGTGCAACTTGCATGCTTGCGCGAGGCTTCACGTTGAGGTGCAGCACACGCTCAGGCGGCGGCGGCGCCATGCCGAAGAGCGAGCGTGCCACCACGCCGACGCGTTCGCTGTTCTTATAGCTGGCGGCCTCTAACTCGAGCACTCGTTTGGACTCGAGCAATTTGGACTCCTGCACGCGCATACGCCCGACTTCGTAGCCCAGCTCCACATTGCGCCCGCGCAGCCCCAAGTGCACAAGCAACGCCGAAGTGGCCCCCGTTACAGCGAGCGTCCAGGTGAGCAAAAAAGCTCGTGCTTCGCGCTGTGCGCTCATGGGCGTCTCACTCGGCAGAGCCGCCCACAAAACGCGCGCTGCGCAGTTTGGCGCTGCGTGCTCGGGCATTGATGACACACTCTTCGTCGGAAGGAGTCATGGGCTTCTTGTGCAGAGGGATCCATGTCTCGTTGCGCACAAAGGTGAGCTTCACGGCGCGGTCCTCGAGCGAATGAAAGCTGATGATGCTCGCCACGCCGCCCACGCGAAGCACTCCCGGGAGCGCGGCGAGCAAGGCGTCAAGCTCGGAGAGCTCGCCGTTCACGGCGATACGAAGCGCCTGAAACGTGCGCGTCGCAGGGTCCACGCCGCCAACGCGCACAGGCCCTACCGCACGCACCACAGCACGTCGCAAATCCAAGGTGGTGACGAGTTCGCCTTCGTCGCAGGCCTTTTTCACGGAGCGTGCGATACGGCGAGAGCGGCGCTCGTCGCCGAACTTGAACAACACGTCCGCAAGCTCGTCGTCCTCAAGGCGCGCAATCATGTCGAGCGCAGTTTCGCCCTGCGAGCGATCCATCCGCATGTCGATGGGGCCGTCATGCCTAAAGCTCATTCCGCGCTCGGCACGATCTAACTGCGGGGAACTTACACCCAAATCGGCGCACACCCCGCGCACGCTGGGAATCTTCAAGTCTGTGAGGACTGCACGCAAATCGGAGAACGCAGCGTGCACGATGGTCACGCGGTCGCCGAAGCGCTCAAGGCGTACACGCGCCGCGTTGCGTGCGTCTTCGTCGCGATCGATGCCGATGAGCCGCACGTGAGGATCGGCCTCAAGAATGGCCTCTGCGTGTCCGGCGCCCCCCAAGGTGGCATCAACGATCGCGCCGCCGCGCGGCGTGTCGGCGTCATCCCCACCCGCGAGCACGCCGGCCACCAGCTCGTCGCGCATCACAGTCGCATGCTGAAATGTTTCCACGGTGTCCTCTGTATTCCAGTCGTCCGCGTAAACCCAGTCATCTGCGGGGTCAAACAATAGGCCGGGCAACGCAAGCTGCGCGTAACTCACAGGCCGAGCTCCCCAAGCCGCGCGGCGACCATCTCGCGCTCTTCCTCGGTCGTCTCAAATGCGCGCGCCCAGGTGCTCTTGGCCCAAAGCTCCGCGTACTTGCCGTTGCCCGCCCAGACCACATCTTTTTGCAGCCCTGCATGCTCGCGCAAGCTAGGCGGCACGAGGATACGGCCGGACTCATCGACCTCGCACTCCACGGCGCCAGAAACGTAGATGCGCCGCAATTTTTGAACCGCACGGTCGAACTGCGGCAACTTGGCCAGGCGCTCTTCGAAGGCGATCCACTCGCTATAGGTATAGGCCACCAAACAGGTGTCGAGGCCGCTTGTGAGCACGATGCGCCGCTCCCCTGCTGCCATGAGGACGTCACGAAACCGAGCTGGAAGGCTCGTCCGCCCTTTGGCGTCCATCGTGTGGTCGTAGCGTCCTCGGAACATGGTTTGGTTGTGTCAGCAGGCAGGGTGGTTGGGACGAGGGCGGGCGCTTATGCCGCAACCTGGTACCAATTGCCACTTCTTCCCACTCACAGGTCGAACCGTAAAAATAGGAGGCCGTAGTGTCAATGCAATCCCCAGGCATAAACGAACTTCAGTGGGCGGATGCATGTCTACACGCTACTTCGTCGCACGCGGACTTACCTGGTCAGGTGAGCAGTATCTCCAAATGCAAAAAAGCCCCCCGAGCCGAAACTCGAGAGGCCTGCCTACGGCGCTGATGCGCTCAGTTCACTTTTTGCATGACGACCACATCGGTAGACGGAGTCGGCGCATTTGGCACCGCTTCCGCGGTGATCATGAAGTCGAAGCTGGTCTCGGGTACAGTTACATCGACCAGATTCCCAGCGCGCGTGCTTGGGTCGTAGTTAAACGCTCCGACGCGATTCCACACTGACTCTGCATTGATGCGGTGCCAGGCGACGTAACATGTCGCTTTCTCCTGGACCGTTGCGGGAGGTGGCAAAAATTTGCTGGCGACATTGAGGCGCGTGTTGCTGCTCTTGGTTTGCACATCAGCCACGATCTCCGTCTCTGCGCCAGGCGCACGGGGGCTTGTGGCTTGCTTGTACTTCAGCGGGCCGCCGCAAGCAGCGATCAATACGGAAGCAAGTGCGAATGCGGTGAGGGTGTTGGCTTTCATGGCGGCCGAACTTAGTCACGGTTCGGTCGGATGTCACCCTATCGCGGACACGATTGCTGCGTGTACGCTCCAGCGATGTTGCGACTTTCTATTGGTTCATGGGTTTCGGTGGTTGTCATCGTGGGCTGCGGCAACGCCGCAAAGCCAGCCGCGGAGGCAAGCGTGCAGAGCGCACCCAATGCTGGAGCGGGAAACGCGGCTCCACCTGAGCGCGATTGGCCACAGGGTGCGGGCGTGGCACCAAGGGGCCCAGAACCACGCGCTGAGGGCACGCTACTCGCTCCAGGTTTGCGTAGCTCCTTGCACGAGGATGACTACCCATCCTTTCTCCCCTTCGTGGAGTTTGCAAAGGGGCGCATCGCCAGTCGGCAGAACAAAGCCAAAGCGGGCCCAAGAACCCGGCGTGGTCTAGGCCGAGGTCGTCAAAGCGACGAAGAGCTCTTCGATCAAATAGACTCGGGCGGCGACCTGAGTCAGCTTATGCGCAACTACACCGGATGATCGGCAGTGGAAGACAGCTTGCAAACACGCCGCGGCCTGGCCGTTGCGTCTGCCAACGACAAGCCCTCCCCGCGCACGATTGCACCAGACAAGCTCGCGCAGATCGCCCATACGCCGCGTGACTACACCGCGCTGCTCAAAGCCATCCCAGGCGCGCGCGCCGCCGTGATGTCACCGCTCGCCAGTGTGATTCCGAGTGACGCATTGGTGCTCGAGTTTTCTAGTGCGGCGGACTTGGCGGGACTGCCCAGCGAGTTCGAGGGCCGCTTTGGCATGCTCCTGCACGCAGCCGAGAGCACGCCATCAGCCGATGATTTGCTTGGAAAGTACCGCACGCAATTGGCACTCGAACTCGATGGTTTGGCCAAAACCTTTGGTCACTTGGCCTTCAGGCACGCCGCCGTGGTGTTGTCCGACCCGTACTTACGTGAGGGTACGGATGTGTCTGTATTGTTTGAGACAGAGAGCCAAGACGTGCTGCGTGAGGTGCTTGCCAAGCACTTGGCGAGCACCGCCGCGCGTGTAGGCGCGGTGAAGACAAGCACGGTGACGCTGGAAGGCGTCCCCTGCACACTGCATGAATCTGCAAATCGCGACGTGCGGCGTTATGAGGTCTCACTTGGCAGCCATGTGTTGGCGCTCACGAACTCAGCCGGTGCGGCTGCGCGCCTGCTCCGCGCGGCCAGTGGCAAGTCGGCCAAGTTGAGTGAATCTGCAGACTACAAGTATGCGCGCACCCTGTCACCACACGATGCGCAGGCCGAACGCATGTTCGCATTCTTTGGCGATGCAGCTGTCGAGCGTATCAACAGCGGTGCTGCGCGCATCGTCGAGGCGCGCCGTAGCCGCGCCGAGTCCGAGCTCGCAAGCGTAAACTACGCGGCCCTCTTGCATGGCTGGATGACAGGCAAGGCCCCGGCCACCACGGCGGAGATGCTCAAGACCGCATGGCTCTTGCCGAGCGATCTCAAACACAGTGATGGCAAGACCATTTCCTGGTCGCCAGAGCTTGGCGCCGAAAGTGCATGGGGCCGTGTAGGCCACATCATGCCGTTGGTGGATGTAGTCCCTGGCAAGTTTGGCAAGGACGAAGTGAGCGTCTACGCCGACTTTGCGCGCGACTACGACGGCATCACCAACGGGCGCTTGGACCCCACCAGCTTTCGCGTGGCACGCGCCGCCAAGCCCGGCGTGTGGGACACGGAGCTGAGGGTGCTACCGCTCTCACTCGGCGGAGAGTTTCGGCGCAGCAGCACCGGATTGCTCGAGAATGGGTTCTTGCGGGGCGGGACATTTGGTCCTGGGGCGACGAGCTCGCCGCTGAGTTTTGCCATGGCGCTAGGCGGTGTGGGTGAGGCTCGTGGCTTGGCCTCGCTCTTTTTAGGCAGCGAGGCCAACGATGCATTGCAGGTGGTGGGCGACTGGGGTGCTGTGGGGGCCGACGATGGCGCGGTGATCTGGGAGTCGGCGCTGGAGCACGGCGAAGTACTTAGCCACTTAGAGCGCGAGGCACGTCCACACTTCAACTTGGACACCGACATCGACCGCATCCCGGGTTGGGCCATGATGCACTTGAAGAGCCGCATCGCCTTCAAAGCCCTTGCCTCCACCCTCAAAGCCAAGCTCGAAACCAAGCGCGCCGAGGGTGGCCGCGACGAGGTCCGCTGGGAGAGCGCTGCGCCCTACAAAGGAGAGGATGTGCAGCAAATCACCTTGGTGGACGGCGATGTGCACGCATCCTTGTACTATGCAACTTCCAAAGATGTGCTCGTCGCCGCCTTGCGCCGCGACGTGCTTGAGGCGCGCATCGACGATGTGCTCGCGGGCCGCGCGCCGGTCTCAGGCAAAGCCACCTCAGTCAAGGTGCCGGGCGACCGCGCAAGCCACACGCTGGATTTTGCGCCGCCGATCCAGAGCTCGCTGCGGCGCGCGCTCTACGCGCTGCTCGACAGGCAAAGCCTTGGAGGGCATGCGCGCGCGTGCGCCAGCGTGGAGATTCTCGCGCGCGGACTCGGTGCACAGTACACGGGAGATGCGGCGGCACGACGCGCGCTAGCGCTGCGCACATTGGGCTATGCACCAGCCTCGCCCCAAGGCGGCGACGTTACGTCGGACAACGGACAGTGTCTTCATGGGGTGCTCGGTAGAAGCGACAGGCCCAATTGGCCCGATGCGCGCGACGCGACGCCGTTGCACAGCGTGCTCGACGGCATCTTGGGCGTGCACATCGAAACCAGCTTTGTACCGCGCGGCGCCGAGCTTGAGCTCGTGGTTCGCACGCGTCTGAACGCAGCGCCGTAGCGACGCCCACCGGCGATGGGAACAAAGCAAAACCGCGCGCCCACGTAAATGGTGGGCGCGCGCGTCGGCTACTCCCTAAATGATCAATGGATTCAGTGAAAGCGAATAGGCTCGCAGGTGCCCATCGCGTCCGGGTGCGTAGCGACGGGCATGCGGCACTCCATCGTTGATGGGCAGAGAAGCCCCGCAATGCCGCCGCAGCGAGGACGTGGTGGTGCACATTCCCCGCGGTGCAAGATCGTGGCGCCTGCGAGTCCTGCGAAGCACGAATTGCTGTATGTTACGCCATCGGTGCCGCAGACCGGCGAGTACTCCATCGTGCATGCCCAGACGACGGGCTTGCAGTCGAACATTTGGTCGGCGATGCGTGGGTCGCGTGTGCTGTCGTCGCAGTACATGTCGGCGGGGCAGATGAAGCCAGCAAAGCCGCCGCACTTGGGGCCGGAGGGAGGCGGCGCCACGCACGAGCCCACTTCTACGGGCGGCGGAATGAAGCCTTCAACCATGATGTAAACCGGAGCCTCGCAGGTTGCTCCGCCGGTGCATTGTGCGTCGGTGAGACACTCGCCCGCCGCGATTTTCGTTAAGCGACCTTGAAACAGAGCGCGATTTGCGGTGGAGCCAGCTACCGAAGACAACACGCCACGTGAGAGGTTGAGCGTGAAGCTGGAACGCGCGCCGGTTGCCGTAAAGGTGATGGTGTTAGAGCGGTTCACCGTATAGCGACCAGCAACAGTCGAAACTGGCGGCCGCGCGCAACGCACGGTAGGTCCGCTGTAAGTCGCATCGGCACTGAACGTGCCGTCTGCAAGAAGCTCCAATTTGCCGACGATATTGCATGCTGCGACATGTGTGGTGCGCACATAGATTCCCTTCGCTGATGCGCGGGTAAGCGCGTCGCTCGCTTCGTCCGTCTGCGTTTCGTCGACAGCAGGAGCGGCGGCGTTGGAATCAACAGCGCAACC
>JAYWGI010000279.1:0-2163 GCA_043779025.1 Myxococcales bacterium | reverse complement strand
ACAAGTTCAGCACCTACGCCACCTGGTGGGTGCGCCAAGCCATCTCGCGCGCCATCGCCGATCAGGGCCGCACCATTCGCGTACCGGTGCACATGTTCGAGAACATGCAGAAGATTGTGCGCACCACGCGTTTGCTCACTCAGGACTTGGGTCGCGAGCCCAGCCATGAGGAGATAGCGGAGCATACCGGCCTCGCCATTACCAAGGTGCGCAGCATTGTGCGTGTTTCCAAGGAGCCAGTGAGCCTCGAGACCCCTGTGGGCACCGAGGGGGACGCCAGCCTGGGCGACTTTGTCGCCGACGACCCCAACCTATCGCCTGAAGCCCATACGGCACGCACCAACTTTAGCGAGCACACGCGCGAGCTGCTTGCGACACTCACGCCACGTGAGGCCATGGTCATTCGCATGCGTTTCGGCATCGACACAAACAACGACATGACGCTCGAAGAGATTGGGAAGAACTTCCAACTCACCCGCGAGCGCATCCGGCAGATCGAGACGAAGGCGCTACGAAAGCTGCGCTTGCCCTCGCAACACCGCAAGATGCGTGGTTATCTGCACGCATGAACCGCATCGAACGCGTAAAAAACACGCTCGGGTCTACCCCGGGCGTGTTTCATTTTGAGGTTATCGACGAAAGCCACAAGCATGGCGCCGGCCGCGTGGGAGATTCGCACCTCAAGGTGGTGGTGGTTTCCGCGGCCTTTGAGGGCATGAGCGCTGTCGCACGGCACCGATGGGTGAATGCACTGTACAAGAGTGAGTTCGAGACGGGGCTGCACGCGCTCGCGGTCACGGCGCGCACACCGGCCGAATGGGAAGCGGATTCCGCCATTGCGGCATCGCCCAACTGCGTGGGCAAAGGCACCTGAGGCACGAGCTTGGACGCATGAGGTGGACCCCCGCGCTGGCGCGCTGCAGTCACTGGTCGTGGTCACACCGTAGAGGCGGGCGCGCAGCGCCGAATCACAAGACAAAGGCTCGCCCGAGAGATTCTTGGCCGAGCCTTTGTCTTGGGCCACACCTTGCGGCATCTGTGGCCCCGCATAGGCGGCGAAGTAGCGCCCCCCCCCTATGCCGCGACCTGGGTTTGGAAGTGCCAGTAGGAAAAAGCGATGGGCGCCACCCCCGCCACCGCGAACAGGGTCGCAGCCAGCTGAAACACTCCCGCACAACATAGCACGAGGCTGGCGGTACCGCGGCGATGGCACATGTTGTGCCGCGCGAACTCCTTGCGTGCTACCGCCCCAACACCATGTTTGCGACCCGTCTACGCTTCAGCTGGCCTTTCTGCGTCGCCGTGGCGTGCATGCTCGTGTCGGCCGTCTTGAGCCGCAGCTTCTTCCACCTGGACGAGCACTACATGACGCTGGAGTTCGCAGGCGTAAAGTTGGGGCGCCTCACGGCCTCTGGGGCTCCTCTGGAGTACGGCCTCAAAATGCGCTCCTGGCTACTGCCTGCACTCTACACAGTCCTCATTCGCGTCATGGAGAGCATGGGCCTACAGAACCCGTTCTGGCAAGCAACGCTGCTGCGGCTTGGGCACGGTGTGCTTGCCATGGCGGCCACGGTCGCCCTGGCACGACACACCGTGGGCGAGAACCCTTGGCGCCGGAGCTGGATTTGGCTCTACGCTTTCGTGCCCTACCTCGCTGTGCGCACCTCCGCCGAAAACCTCTCCGGCGTGCTCTTGGCCTTCGCTGTGCTTGCGGGCGAGCGCGGTCTGGAGAAACGCCGCGTACAGGATTTTTGCTTGAGCGGAGTGCTCTTCGGGCTTGCGTTCGAGGTTCGCTACCAAGTGCTCTTTGTAGTCCTCGGGTACGCACTTTCGGTCGCCTTGCGACGGGCGAGCCCCTCGCCCAAGCACTTGGCATCGCTGCTGGTCGGTGGGCTGAGCGCTCTGGCACTGGGCGCGTGCTGCAACCGATGGGGCTACGGAAGCTGGGAGCCTCCATTGTGTGCATACTACACACAAAACATTGTTCGCGGAATGGCTGACTCCTTCGGTCGTGAGCCCTGGTTCGCTTTCGCGTATCTGCCATTGGCAAATCTCTGCGCGGTGTCCGCCCTCGTATGCATGGCTTCGGCGATCTTCTACGTCGTGAAGAATCCCAAGACGGCCCTCAGCGGGCCGCTCATGGTGGGCGTTCTCGGCCAAAGC
>JAYWGI010000278.1:0-2163 GCA_043779025.1 Myxococcales bacterium | reverse complement strand
AGGGAAAAATGAGCGTCGCATACACTGTCGCATTGGCCGTCCTTATGTTCGCTGGGCTTCAAGTCGTGATTTGGATGTCGAGCCGTTGCGCCAATCCTGTCGCGTCTCTTTGTCGCGACCCAGTTGCCGTGGAGCTGTGGCAGCGTGGCAAGTGCAGCGGGCGTGTGGAATGGAGCCAACTCGTTGGCGTCGAGATCCTCGTTTTCGACCCGGGATCCTGGTGGTGCTGCATGGTCCTTTCGCTCGCCTCGTGCGAAGGATGTGACCTGCGTGTTCCTTACGACATGGCGGTCAACTCTGGCCTGCTTGGTCGCTTGCAGAGGCTTCCCGGTTTTGACCGTGAGATGGTCGCGCGCGCCGAATCATGCCTCGACGATGGGCTCTTCTTGTGTTGGCAAGGCGCGCCCGGCGAGGCCGCGGTGTGCGGCGCCAACCTACCCCCGGGCGAGCCCCACGAAGTCTCGCGCAAGCGGCCAACGACAGCGCTCAGCCGTGAACAATGATACACTCCGGCGTGTGTCGGACTTCGAAGTCATCCTCCAGACGCTCAGTGAACGAAATGTTCGCTACCTTGTTGTGGGCGGCGTTGCCGTTGTTTTGCAGGGATATCAGCGCCTCACGGCCGACCTCGATCTCATCATCGCGCTCGACGAGGCGAACGTGGCGTTGGCGCTCGGTGCGCTTGCGACACTGGACTTTAAGCCGCGGGCGCCGGTCAGAGCGGCGGATTTTGCGAACGCGGAGATTCGCGAGTCTTGGATTCACGACAAGGGGCTAACGGTATTCTCCATGTGGAGTTCGCGACTCGTTAGCACCGAGGTTGATCTGTTCGCTGAGTCGCCCATCCCGTTTGATGAGGCGTACGCGCGCAGCAGTGTGCTGGTCATCGGGTCCAGTCGCGTGCACTACGCATCGATTGGCGACCTGATAGAACTCAAGCGTGTGGCCGGTCGTCCCAAGGACCTGCTCGACATCGAAGAGCTCACTCGTATCCAGAAGCAGCGGAGCGGGCAATGAGTGATTTTCGCTTTCCGTCCTTCGACGAGCACGCCAAGCAGCAGCGAGAGCGTGAGCTCGCAAAGACACCGGCGGAGCGTCTCGCATGGCTGTGGCAAGCGCGTCTGTTTGCACTTTCGCTTGCGGCGTACGCGCGTGCGTCGGCGCCGCGCGACGAATAGCGGGCACCTACCCCCGGGCGAGCACGAGCAAGCCTAGCGCGAGCGCCCCGGAAAGCGCCTGCACACACAAGATCTTGCGCGCTGCCGTGAGTGACTCGAACACTCCTGTTACCCCCACCCAGCCTCAGAAAAACACTTTGGCGACAAACGCCGTGGGCCCGGCGGCCAGCACGCTCCAAACAAGGCCGGCTGCGAGGAAGCCGTTGTAGAGCGCTTTTTTTGGCCAGCACCGCGGTCTCAACTTGCTGCTCGTGGGTGCGCGCAAACGCGCGCTGGCCGGTGGTGGTGGTCCACAAGAACATCTCGAGCACCAAGATGTAGGCGTGCGGCGCAGCCACAAGGAGAATGGAAACGGCACGCGGCTGCGTGCATGCGTCGCAGCGTCGTACTCGAAGCCGGCACCGAGCGATGTGGCCGTGAGCGTGGCGCAACGTCGCAAAGCAAAATAGATAGGTTGTACAGCCAATTTATTCGTGAAACATCTTCCGTCATGAAGCGACGTGGCAATGGATCGTTGTGCAGAGGTCCCCAAGCGCAAGCCTTGCATGCCGGAGGGTGGCGTCGTTCGTACTGGAGCGCGCAGCGGGCGGCCGTGGCCTTCCTCTGGTTGTGCGCTATCGGGCCGCTGGGCTCACTGGCCGGCCTGCTTCCTCGTGGACGCTTGGGAGGTGTTGGCCACTACCTCGCTTGGGGCACCGTCATCGCGGTTGCCTTAAGTGCAGGATGGGTGTTCGAACGGAACAGCTTCTCCATCGAGCACGCCGGGTGTGTCTGGACGCGCTACTGGTGGTGGTGCGTACCCCTTTGGCGTGCGCGGATGCCCGTGAGCGCAATTGTCGCGCATGACCCGGACGGAAGTTGGGACGGTGATCGCGATCGCGTCTGGGTGACTTGGCCCGGGCAACGCCAATGCGTGGTGTGTGGGCCGCACGCAGGTAAGGTCGCGGGTGAGCTCTCGGAGGCACTGCTGCATGCGCAAGGATTG
>JAYWGI010000277.1:0-2166 GCA_043779025.1 Myxococcales bacterium | reverse complement strand
TGCAAAACCGGCATACGTGGGTTCAAGTCCCATCCTCACCTCCAGCTTTTTTGCTTGTATAGATGTTTCAGGCTCCGACGCACTGACCAATTGACTGGCCAAACGCTTCGGGGCCTGAGGCGCTTTTGGGGCCATATCTAACCTCGTCGCATTCACTCGTTCGGCCGCTTTGCGCAGCGCCGAAACGTTGAGGTGGGAGTACTGCTCCGTCATCGAGACGCGCGAGTGACCCATCTGTGTGGACACTGTGTGAAGGTCGACGGCCTCGCCCCAGTACCCGCTCGCCAGCGACCCGCCAAGCGTGTGGCGCAGGTCGTGCCATCGGAACCCCCGAGGCAGTCCAGCGCGCTGCACAATGGCCTTCCACGTGCTGCCACGCAGTATCTGTTTCGGCTGCCTGAAGCCACCTGCCTTGGTTGGGAACAACGGCTCATCGAGGGCCGCTCCAGTGCGTGCCGCAAGCTGGTGCTCAAGCGCTTGCACGGCAGGTCCCATCGCGAACACATCGCGCGCCTTCTTCGTCTTGGTCTGCCTGCCGTTGGGGGCGCCGCGAGACACGGTGATGCGCCCGCTCTTGGCGTCCACGTCTCGCATGCGGAGTGCGCACTGTTCTCCCGAGCGTAGCCCGGTGCCCATCGCGAACGCGACAAGCGGCCAGTACTCGCCAGCGGCTTGCACGAGCGCCGTCTGCTGCTCAAGGTCGATGTGGATGCGTTCGGTCTTAATGGCGTCGCGCTGCACCTGCACGCCCACGGCTGGGTTGGTCTTGATGCGGCCTGTGTTGTACGCGCGCGTCAGCGTGCCGCGCACAATCTGCAGGGCGTTGCGTGTGGTGCTTGCTCGCACGCGTGAGCGGACACGCTCAACCCACTCGATGACGTGTGCCCGGGAGACCAGATGAATCGGAACCGATGCGATTGGGTCTCTCTCGACGTACGCGCCGAAGCGCCACTGCTCCTCAAGCGGGTTGGTGACGTGCTTCGACTTTGCGCGTGCGTCAAGCCAGCGCTGAGCACACGCCCCAAAGGTGTTGTCGGGCGCGGGCACTTCTTTGGCTTGCTTGGCGAGCTCCTCGTTCGCGAGCTCAAGGAACACCCTTGCCTCGGCCTCGCTCGTGTACGTGCCGAATACGGTGCGCTTTCCAAAGATGGTGACACGAACGCGCCAGCGTCCTGGGGAGATTTGGTCAATGGAGCCGGTGTGCGCGCGTGCCATGGCTAGCCCTTACCTGTTGCGATGCCAATGGCTCCACGAAGAAACGAGACGCGCGCCCTTGCAATCTTTGCATTTTCGGCTGCCTCTTTTCCGTTTTGAGAGGTGAAGTCGTTGACGGCCTTCGCGTCGTTGACCGCCTGAGTGTCCTTGGCAAGCTCGCGCTCCAGCGCATCGGTGCCGCCGCGCAAGAACACGAGCATGGTGGAGATGAGCTCGCGGCGGTTCATGCGACCGTCGCCACGTCATTGATATTGAGGTGAACGTCGATATTAAATACATCCTCGTAAACCGCCAGTGAGGCGGCCTGCGAGAGCTCTCCCGTGTATCCAATTCGCGTTGGTTTAAGCGCGTTAACGCGAGACCAGCCCGAGAGTGCGCTTAGTGCTGCATTCCCCTCATTGTCTCTTCTGAGGTGATTGCCAAGCGCATCGCATAGGCTTCCGAGGTGCAAGTCATCATAGTGAAACAACGGTTCCCACCTCGGTGTGTATGTAAATGATGCGAGCAAATCGGCACCAAGGATGCTTTCATCGTTTTGGAGGAGACCCGTCTTTGTGAGGTCGCAGGTAATGGCGGTAACACGCGGCATACCTTTGACGCTTCGGAAGTGGGCAACGACACGATGATGCCTTGTGGGCACCAAGAGCTCGAGCCATTTGCCGTCCGAAAGTTGAAGTCGCGTGAACGTTGTTTGCTCATCGCGTCCTGGATAGAGGAGAGTGTCGCCGTCATAGTCGTGACTGTAGCCACTGTGCGGCGCTATCAGTGTTGCAACGCGTCTCACGCGGGAGGATGGGGAGGATGGGTAGTCGCGCAGTCGCCACTTGTGCCCGTTTATCGGCGCAAGCGCCTCGTGGTCACGGGCCTCTTGCAAGTTGATTTCCTCGATACTCATGCTGCACCCCTTTCCTCGTCGTCCGTCTCATCATGCAAACCCGCAGCCGGCTCGCG
>JAYWGI010000276.1:0-2168 GCA_043779025.1 Myxococcales bacterium | reverse complement strand
GGAATCCAGATGAAGGTCCCGTGGTGGCTGGCGAGGGCCTTCCGGCTGGTCGAATCATCTACACCACAGCGTCTGCGACCCTTAGGGCGGCCGCATCGGACAAGGCGTCCAGTGTGCGTGCATTGGCGGCGGGCGCACGGCTCGTGGTCGAGGGTGATAGCGGCGTCGCCGGATGGTATAAAGTCAGCATTCGAGGCAAAAGCGGCTACGTGAGGGACAGTGGTTTGGTACGCGCCTCCACGCGCTTCCTAGGCTCGTTGGCGCACAAGGCGACAGTTGAGAACGTGGGACATGCCTATCACTGGGGCAAAGCAATCTTGCCAAACGCCTCGCCCACGAAGGCAACCCAGGGCACGTGCAATGGCAACTGCCCCACGTGCACGATGGGCGGCACGTACGGCGCGGATTGTTCGGGCTATGTAGGCGTTGTCTTTGGTCTCCCAAAGGCCGACACGCATCCCGTGAGCACGGGGACCCTTGAGCAAGACAATGACCAGTGGGTATCCGTGTCACGCGAGAACGCAAAGTTCGGAGATGCCTTTGCATACAATGATGGCGGTGGCCACGTGGTGATCTACGAGAGCGGTGACGCGTGGGGCACTCCCATGGTGTACGAAGCCCGCGGGTGCGCGTACGGCATTGTGCACAACACACACAAGCTCAGCAGCAAGTACGTTGGCGTGCGCCGACTTTAGTATACTTGCAAAGCAAAAACGAAACGCCCCCACCGCTCAAACGAGCCGTGGGGGCGTTGAGGCTTTCACCTCGGAGTCGACTCTTCAGTCGTCTTTGCTAACCAGCTTCTCGCCAAGCTTTGCCTTGATGAGGTCGCCGATGGTGTTGGTCTGCGAAGCGTCAGCCGACTTGGGCAACTTGGACGCGCGCTTGGGCTGCGACGAGTTCTGCGCCTGAGCCTCTGCCGCGCCTTCGCCGATGCGCATGGAGAGCGTGATACGGCGCTCCTGCGAGTCGATGTTGGCAATTTCGCAAGCGACTGCGTCGCCGATCTTGAACTCGACGGGCTTGCCGTCGGCGTCCTCTGCAATGACGAGTTCGTTCTGAGCGATGAAGCCCTCGATACCTTCTTTGACACGGACGAACACACCGTAGTCGACGATGCTCATAACCTTGCAGTCGACCTTCATGCCTGGCGGCATGTCGGTGAAGAGCGTGGCCCACGGGTCATCGAACATCTGCTTGATGCCCAAGGAGACGCGCTTCTCGTCGTGGTTGATGCTGAGGATGATGGCCTCGACGTCGTCGCCCTTGTGGAACATGTCGCTTGGGTTGTTGACCTTCGCCGTCCAGGACAAGTCGCTCTTATGGACCATGCCGTCGACGCCGTCCTCGATACCGACGAACACGCCGTAGTCGGTGATCGAACGGATCTTGCCGCCGATCTTGTCTCCGGGGTGGTACTTCTCGGTGAAGAGCGTCCAGGGATCGGCCTCAAGCTGCTTGAGTCCGAGCGAGATACGCTTGCTCTTGGAATCGACTTCCAAGACTTGGCAATCGAGCGCCTGGCCAACTTCGAGCAGCTTTGATGGGTGCTTGACCTTCTTGGTCCAGCTCATCTCGGAGACGTGAATGAGGCCTTCTACACCAGGCTCGAGCTCGACGAATGCGCCGTAGTCCGTGATGGACATGACCTTGCCGTTGACCTTCTTGCCGGTGGGGTAGGCCTCCTCGGCGTGCATCCAGGGGTCCTCTTGCATTTGCTTGAGGCCCAAAGACACGCGCTCGGTCTCGGCATTGTACTTGAGTACCTTGACAGTGACTTCATCGCCCACCTGAAACACTTCGCTGGGGTGCGTGACGCGGCCCCAGGACATATCAGTGATGTGCAAAAGTCCGTCGATGCCGCCCAAGTCGACGAATGCGCCGTACTCGGTGATGTTCTTGATGACGCCCTTGACGATCTTGCCCTCTTCGAGCGCAAGCAACGTCTGGGTCTTGATGATGTCGCGCTCTTTTTCGAGCAATGCACGACGCGAGAGCACGATGTTGCCGCGCTCTTGGTTGCATTTGACGAACTTGAATTGGTACGACTGGCCGATGAGCTTGTCGAGGTTGCGGATCGGACGCAAGTCCACCTGCGAACCGGGCAAGAAGGCTTTGACGCCACCGCGGATGGTGACCGAGAGGCCGCCCTTGACGCGCTGGGTGAT
>JAYWGI010000275.1:0-5882 GCA_043779025.1 Myxococcales bacterium | reverse complement strand
AGAACGTGGTGAGCGATCATGCGCGTGTGGCGGTTCTACGCGGGCTGGAGCATGCACTGCTCTTGGCGCCGGCCGTTGCGGCAAGCACGGTGGCTACTGCAACGGGCGCAGTAGCCGGTGCAAGCGCGGCCGGCGATGCAGCCCGTGCAAGTACGGCAGGCTTTACTGCGAAGGCTGTTGTGGGGATCGCAGCGGTCGCCTTTTGCGCCGGAGGGCTGACCGCACACGCGGTGGAACAAGCTCGTGCCCCCGTCGACACCGAACAAGTGCAGTCTGCACCGGTTGTAGCACGGGCAGCGGCTCCTCTTGCTGAGGACGCAAGCATCCGATTCGATGCCGCACCAAGCGTCACTATCAAACCGGCAGCGGCATCGACAACAGCGGCCATCGCAGCACCAAGCGCTACACTCTCCAGCCTAGCAGCTGAGCGCGAGCTGCTCGACGTCGGGCGCGCGGCCCTGGCACGCGGACGTGGCGAAGACGCACTTGCAGCCGCAAAAAATCACGCCAAACAGTTCCCCTCAGGTCAGCTCAGCGAGGAGCGTGAAGTTCTCGCGATCCAGGCGCTACGGGTATCCGGCAAAAAACCGGAAGCCGCGGCACGCGCGGCCCTGTTCGCCAAACGCTACCCGCAAAGCATCTATGCAGGGGCCCTCGAAGAGCCCTAGAGGTTCAGTTCGGAGGCGTACACGGTCCACAGCTGAGAGACGCTCTTGTTTGGCTGGCCGTATCGGCCCGGCGGAAGCGAGGCCCACTCGTAGGAGAGCTTGTCCAGCGCCGACTTGAACTCTGTCGCCGACAGCGCGCTGTCGTTGCGCAACGTGACTTTGCGGCGCTTGATGAGGGTGATAGCACCACGCGCTTGATTCTCGGGTTTGAATGTGGGCAGCTTCAAACTCTTCCAAGTCTTATACAAAAACTGATAGCGGCCGGCAGCGGTGGAGCAAATGCCGTCGCAATACACGCGGTTTGGATGACTCACGCACGACGACACATTTCTGTGACCAAACATCACGTTGTAGCCGTCGGCTCTGCCTTTGTCGCGGGTGCCTTCCGCGTACGCGAGGATCTCCAAAAATCCCGATTCGTACTTAGACACCACACCGACGGCGCGCGAAGGGCTGCAGGACTCGCCCACGCGCAGCTCATCGCCCGTGACATCCCAATTCGGGTCGTCCGGATCGCTTGCCACATCCGCTTCGTCGTACGCGGCCGTCGAATCGGAGGCGCAGCCCGACGTAGCGATCAGCATCGCCATCGCACCTCCACAAAAAACAACGCGAGACCACGTGCGGAACAGGGACTTTGCATGCATCCCTGTATCTTGACGCAACTGAGCCATAGTGCAAGAAATACGCGAATGCCTCATGGGCGCTACATGTGGTCAAAAACCTACTTTTTCGTTCATTTCCCCATGCTCGTGAGCGCCTCATCGGCGGCCTCCAAAGCCTCTTTTTGGAGCTCCTGGTCAAAGGAGTCCTCGAACACGCGCCCTTTGGTACGAGCCGCAAATCGCGCGACGGCATCGCGCGCCGGCGCATACTTTTGTTTGGTCAGCTCCTGCACCATGCGGGTCTCGTGATGAAGCGCATACTTTCCGCTGTCGAGCGCGCGCATGAGCTCGCCGCTGGCCTCAGGCGTGGCCATCTCGCCAAGCGCGTCGATGCCGGTCGCCACATTGCCCGCCGCGCCTCGCATGTTGCGGCTGTCGGCGCGCGTTCGCTCTGAGTCCAGCATTTGCGCAAGATGGGCGGCCGCCTTCTTTTTGAGTTCGGGTCGCGCTCCTAGGCTCAACTTTGCAATGCCCATGATGACGGCGGGGGCCGCCTCCAGATCTTTTGCTACGTCTATGGCAAGCAGCGCGGGCAGCTGTGCGGTGTCGCCGCGCGCGATCCACGTCTCCACGTCTTCGCGTTGACTCGGCGGCTCTTCAGGCTCCGCCGGAGCAGCACGCATGTTCGACGAGGCCGAATCGATTCGACGAGTCTCGACTGCGATCGGCGGGCCAACGTCCGTCATCGCGCCCTCACGTTGGCGGCGACGAACCTCCCGTGAGTCGTCCTCATCGCGTTCCGACACGACCTGATTCGCCAGTGATTTTCCTGCAAACCAGAGCACAGCAGCGGCCCCCACAAGGACCAGAACGACGCCTAGGAGCACCCGCTCGAACGGCCGATCACGCGACGTCAAGGGCAGGCGATCTCGCTGCAATACACCGCGCGCAGGGCCGCACGGCTCTTCAGCGGCTGACCGTAGCGCCCAGGCGGCAACGAGGCCCACTCGTAAGAAACCTTGTCGAGCACGTTGCGAAACTCGGTGGCGTTCATCGCGCGCCCCACAGGCACAGCAGCGCGACGACGGGCCATAAGCTTCGCTGCACCGCGATCTTGGTTTTCAGGCTTGAACGTGGGCATACGCAGCGAGGCCCACGTACGCGTCAAGAACTGATAGCGGCCGGAGGCCGTCGAGCAGTAGCGCCCCGCGCAGATGCGCCTATTGGGATGAAGTCTGCAATCGGCCACCGTGCGATGCGAAAACAGAACGTTGTAGCCATCATTCACGCCCCAGTCGCGCGTGCCTTCTGCAAACGCGATGGCTTCCAGGAATGCATGCTGCTCAGCACTCACCGCGCCCGCCGCACGGCTAGGCTCACAGGAGCTGCCCACGCGTGCTTCGTCGGCCGCAAAGTCCCAGCCTTCGCCCAACGCGTCGCTGCCCTCGTCGGTCACGGTGTCACGGGTTGTATCCGAGTCGACCTCGCCCGACTCCGCCCCGCATGCCGCGCTCACACAAACGGCGATGGCGACGGCGACACGACCAAAGAAAGGACTGAGGTTCATGTTCATGCGGTGCGTCATAGCACCAGAAGATGAACGCGCAAGGATTGCGTGTAGCAGCCGTTCTCCCCCGCAGAACCTACCGGAATGGCCGAAATGAGGCGTGAGATTGCCCTTTTAGGAGCCATTTCGGCTACACCGGCCCGCAAGATGACCGACGCTTCCGCGCCCCCCAATCTCTCTCTGGACGCATCTCTTGAGGCATTGCGCAGGGGGCATCTCGCGCGTTTTGCTGAGGCGAAAACCGAAGTCGCCCTACGAGATGAAAACGCCAAGATCTTGGGCAAGAAGGGCGAACTCACGGCGCTACTCAAAGACATGGGCAAGCTCTCGCCCGACGAGCGCCGCGCCGTGGGCGAAAAAGTGAACGTCGTGAAACGCGAGGTGGAAGAGGCTTTCGAAGCGCGCCTCCATGCCTTGCACAAGGAGCTGCGCGACGCCGACCTGAATGCCCCGCCTTTCGACCTTAGCTTGCCCGCGCGTATGCCTTGGCCTGCGGGCACTACGCACCCGCTCCGGCAAGTGCGGGAAGAAGTGATCAGCATCTTCCGCGGCATGGGCTTCGGTGTGCACGACGGCCCCGAGGTCGAGCGCGAGGACTACAACTTCGGCAAGCTTGGCTTCCCGCTAGACCACCCTGCCACCGACATGCAGGACAGCTTTCGCACCACCGCGGGGCACTTGCTCCGCACCCACACGAGCAACGTGCAGGTGCGCGCCATGCTTGGGCAGAAGCCGCCGTTCGCGTTCATTGCGCCGGGGGCCGTGTACCGACGCGACGACGACGCCACGCACTCGCCCATGTTCCACCAGCTCGAGGCCTTTATGGTCGCCAAAGACGTGAGTCTCTCGCACCTGAAGGGCGTGCTGCAGGAGTTCGTCGAGCGCTTCTACGGCCCAGGCACCGGCATCCGTTTGCGCCCCAGTTACTTCCCGTTCGTGGAGCCCGGGGCCGAGGTCGATATCCAATGCGTATTTTGCAAAACGGCGGCAGGGTCGAATGCAGGATGCAGCCTTTGCAAACACACGGGCTGGATTGAGGTGCTCGGCTGCGGCATGATCCACCCGGTCGTGTTCGAGAACTGCGGATTGGACTCCGAAATGTGGTCGGGCTTCGCGCTCGGCATGGGCATCGAGCGCTTGGCCATGCTGCGCTACGGCGTGCCGAATATCAGGTTGTTCTTTGAGAACGACCCCCGCTTTTTGAGCCAGTTCTGAGCCCTACGCGAGACGAGAGAGAGACCTTAGAAAATGAAAGCATCCGTACTCTGGCTCCGCGAACTGCTCCCCGAGCTCACGCTCCCCGCCTCGGAAATTGCCGCGCGGCTCACGCACGCGGGGCTCGAGGTGGAGGGCATTGAGCTCTACGGCGAAGCATGTGCACAGTGCATCCTTGTGGAAGTACTTGCCCTTGAGCCCCACCCCACCAAGTCGGGGCTGCGCCTCGTCACGCTGAACACGGGGGCCGCCGGCACGCAGCGCGTCGTGTGCGGCGCAAGCAATGTGCCCGACCCAGGCGGCATGGTGGTGTTGGCGCCGCTAGGCACTGTATTGCCCGCAGTGGGCATGACCATGGAGCCGCGCGCCATCGGCGGCGTCGAGAGCTGCGGCATGCTCTGCAGCGAGCGCGAGCTGGGGCTCAGCGACGAGAGCGAAGGCATTTTGGTCTTTGCGGCGGGTTTTGCTGCGCCGGGCACGCCCTTTGCAGTCGCCCTGCCCGAGAGCTGCGACACCGTGCTTGAGCTCAACGTGACGCCCAATCGCCCGGACGCACTTGGGCATCGAGGGCTGGCGCGCGAACTCGCTGCAATCTGCAACTTTGTGTACGACGCGCCAAAGGCCGACTCTACCCGCCAATCACCTTGTGATCTGAAGATCGTGATCGAAGACGGCGCGCGCTGCCAGAGCTTCGGCATCGCCACGGTGTCAGGCGCCAAAGTGGGGCCTTCAGGACTTGGTGCACAATACAGACTTCGGAAATTGGGCGTGCGGCCTATCTCCAACATGGTCGACATCACCAACTTGGTGATGCTCGAGTTTGGACACCCCATGCACGCCTTCGACCGCGCCAAGCTTGGCGGCGACACCATCACGGTGCGGCAGGCAACTGCGGGCGAGGCACTCGTGGGCCTCGACAAAGTGACGCGCGAGCTCACCGTGGACGACACTGTGGTGGCAAGCGCTCATGGTGCGCTCTCACTCGCCGGTGTGATGGGCGGCGAGCCCAGCGGCGTGAGCGACGCCACCACGGAGGTGGTGTTCGAGGTCGCGAACTTCGCCTCCTCCGCCGTACGCCGCAGCAGCAAGCGCCATGGTCTGCATACCGAGTCTAGCCATCGTTTTGAGCGGGGTGTAGACCCCACAGATGTGGCCGAAGTGATGGCCCGAGCGACCCAGCTCGCCGCAGAAATGGCAGGCGCACGCGTAACATGTGCACTTTGCAACCATGTAAAACAAGCCTACCAAGCGCCCACCGTGCGTCTGCGCGAGGCCCGCGTCACGGCACTTGTAGGCTCGGCCATCCCATGGGCCGACGCCGTGGCTTCGCTCAAGCGTTTGGGTTTTGAGATTGCCTCTGAGCAGCCCGGCGAAGTCAGCGTACGCGTCCCAGGTCACCGTCCCGATGTGCGCCGCGAGGAGGACTTGGTCGAAGAGGTCGTTCGGCTCTACGGCATCGACAAGGTGCCCGCTGCATTGCCCGCGGTGCCTCCCACACGCGACGTAGGCACGAGCGAAACGCAGACGTCGGCCTACGTGGCCGCAGGCGTGCAGCTTGGCCTTTCGGAGGCGCTCACGTACACGCTGACCAGCGAGGCAAGCCTTCGCAATGTGCACAATGCACACGATGTGGTGAAGCTTCAGAACCCGTTGTCCGAGGTTCAGAGCGTGCTCCGAACCAGCTTGGTCCCGGGCTTGCTCGACGCGCTGGCCCACGCGCGACGGCACGGCCAAAGCGATGTGCGTATGCAGACCTGCGGCCCGACGTTTCATGCGCAGGAGGGCGTGGCTCCGGAAGGTGCGCCGCTCGAGCGACGCATGTGGACT
>JAYWGI010000274.1:0-2172 GCA_043779025.1 Myxococcales bacterium | reverse complement strand
GCACCTTTCCCGTGGAGGTCTTGATGAAGTCCGCGCCCGCTGCGATGGCGAGCTCGCTTGCTGCACGTACCTTGTCGAGCGTCTCGAGCTCGCCCGTCTCCAAGATCACCTTGAGATGGGCCTCACCACAGGCCTCTTTCACGGCCGCAATCTCATCGAACACCTTGCGGTAATTGCCCGACAAGAAGGCGCCGCGATCGATGACCATGTCGATCTCGTCGGCGCCGTAGCCCGCGGCGCGGCGGGTGTCCTCAAGCCGAATGTCCAAGTCTGCATTGCCGCTAGGAAACGAGGTGGCGACGCTCGCGACTTTGACACCGCTCCCCCGCAGCTCGCTCTTTGCGGTTTGCACCCAATTTGGATACACGCAAATGGCCGCGCACACGGGCACGCTGGTGTCAGTCGCCAGCGGCCGGCGCGCCTTGGCACAAAGCTGCACCACCTTGCCGCGCGTGTCTTTTCCCTCGAGCGTGGTGAGATCCATCATCTGCACCGCAAGCTTGAGGCCCGCCACCTTGGTCGACTTTTTAAGCGAACGCTTGGTGGCCGCCGAAGCACGCTCCGCGACCATCACGGCATCCACACGCGGAGAGGAAAGCGCGAGTACATAACTCATGGGCCACAGCGTACACGGCCCAACGGCGGCCGCGCCACCTTCTGTCGCTACCTTGTCGCGGCCTCGCCGGAGCGCTACCTACAAGTCCTGGCGCCGCCGGCTCCATCGGCTGTCGTCTTGTCTACACAAGCGCCGCGCGCGTTGCCTGGAAACTGGGCGCAACAGCTTGAGCCGCAGGTGGCTACCGTGTCGCATGCGTCAACACACTTGCTAACCGTCGAGCAGGAGAGCGGCGTCAGCGAAGTACAGCTGGGCGCGCATTCTAGGCCCGTGACGCACTCACCGGCTTTGCACTCGGCGCCGCGCTTTTTGGTGCCTGGTGGCTTGGCGGCCGGCACCTCCTCGTCGCCCGCGCACGCGACAGCGCCAATCGCGGAAACCAAGCCTAGCGACAGCGTGGCCGCCAAAGTGCGCGCAGAGAATGAACGTTGCATGCAACGGCGCTTAGCCGAAGGCTGCCCCGTTGCCTACCCAAGAAGCGGGAGGGCCTCTTCGCCGCTACCCGTTGGCAACGCAAACGGCTTGGCGATGTCTTCGACGTGCAGCACACGGCGCAACTCGCGATGCAGGTGTGAAGGCCTAATGCGGAGGCCGCTGCTGTCGCTGTCGGGCAAGCTTGTGGCCACATTGGTTTTGTTGACCCGCATCGCGCCAAAGCTTGCGTCGCTTTTGCCAATCGCGCGCCCACCTGCGATTCCTGGACCCATGAGTAGGGCTGAGGTCACGTTCCAATGGTCACGCCCGTTGTCGCTGTTGTACTTCGGCGTGCGGCCAAAGTCGGATGTGACAAGCACATAAAGCTTGTCGGCGATCCCCATTTGCTCCGCCCGCAGCGCGACATAACGCAGGCGGGACACAAACGAGGCCATGACATCCTGCTGCGCAACGTCATGGTTGGAGTGGGTATCAAAGCCGTGCTCGGCGTAGGTGGCCGACACCGAGAGCCCCGCCTGAAAGCAGCGCAAGATCTGCTCCATGGGCTTGCCGTGCTCGACAAATCTCGACACCGCGCTGGCGCCGCTGCCACTCACCGTCACCCTCATGTAGGCCAAGGTGTCCGGAGACAGCTGGGCTTCGAACGAAGCGAAAGTCGGACTGGCCATCGTGTTCACTTGCGCGAGTGCAGCCATCGCGGTCTGGCTGCGCATGGCGGTCTCTAGCGCTCCCAGGGTGCGTTTGTTTCTAGGAAGCGAGGCCTGGGCGGCTAAGGCTTTCATGCGCTCTGCACGTAGTTGCTGCATGCGGCCGACAGTATAGTCCGAGAGGAATCCCGCTTTGTCTGCGCCATCGGGCTTGTACGGCGCTGAGAGTTTGGCGAGCTTATCGCCAGGGAATCGCGAGACCGTGACGACGTCGTCCGTGCGGTTGTAGGGGCCGTTCGCAAGAAACGCCATGGCCACGTCTCGGCCCTTGGACACCTTGCCCGCGTACAATGCCGCGATGCACGGAAGCTCAATGTCGCTGTGTCCGCAACCCGCGCTTTGCGTCCCGGTGGCGTGGTTGTTGGTCTGC
The DNA here is from genome assembly GCA_043779025.1 of Myxococcales bacterium. GTDB lineage: Bacteria > Myxococcota_A > Polyangia > Polyangiales > Polyangiaceae > JAAFHJ01. The sequence goes on along the minus strand of JAYWGI010000274.1, from coordinate 44 downwards.
GTGTCCAAGCCGTTGAACACGACGAACTTCTTCCCCACCGTCTC
>JAYWGI010000273.1:0-5917 GCA_043779025.1 Myxococcales bacterium | reverse complement strand
CTGCTGGCCATTGGGTGAGGGGTTGGCGCCGCCAAAGCCCGACGAGCGACCGCTTCCGCCGCCTGCGTTCGGTCCCGGGGGCGCGTTCTTCCACGCGTTGGGGTCGATGGGGTTGTTCGAGTGCAACGGACGTGAGCTCGGGTGCTGCGGCCTGCGCGATGGTGGGCGCTGGTCGTAGGTCTCGAAGGGCCCAGGCTCGTTGTAGTTCACCTCGCGCGCAGCTCGTGGCTGGGGCGCAGGGCGGCGCTGCTGTCCTGGTGGGGCCATCGTGCGCGGACCCATGTTGGCGGGGATGTCGCCAACGATTTCCAAGTTCTGCTTGATAAATCGCTCTACATCGCGCAGCAGGCCGCGCTCCGTGTCGGGGTCTACGAAGGCAATCGCTTCGCCCACGGCGCCCGCGCGGCCAGTGCGACCAATGCGGTGCACATAGCTGTCGGGCGTGTTGGGCAGGTCGTAGTTAAACACATGCGTAATGCCGTCAACGTCGATGCCTCGAGCCGCGACGTCGGTGGCGACAAGCACGCGGATGTTGCCGAAACGGAAATCGTTGAGCGCTTTTTGGCGCGCGCCTTGGGTCTTGTTTCCGTGGATGGCACTGGAGCGCACGCCGTTCTTCTCGAGCAAGTCCGACAGCTTTTGCGCGCCGTGCTTGGTGGCCACAAACACGATGGCGCGCTTGACCTCTTTGTCGGCGAGCATCTCTTGCAACTTGTTGCGCTTCTCCATGCGGGAGACGAACATCACGCTTTGCTTCACTTGCACCGAGGTGGTCTCCGCGGGGCGCACAGAAACCATGACAGGGTCGACCAACATCGACCGCGCCAAACCGGCGACCGCGTGCGGCATCGTGGCCGAGAACAAGAGCGTCTGACGGGTCTTGGGAATGATCGAGCACACCGTCTTGAGGTCGGGCGCGAAGCCCATGTCTAGCATGCGATCGGCTTCGTCCAAGACCAGGTATTTCACGCCTTCAAGCCGTACAATGCCCTGACGCATCAGGTCGAGCAGTCGGCCCGGCGTGGCGATCACCAGATCGGGGTTGCGACGTAGTGCCTGCTCTTGCTTGTACTGGCTGACGCCACCGTAAATCACGGTGCTGCGCGCGCCAAAGTGTCGGCCATAGGCCTGGACGCGCTCATCGATCTGAACGGCCAGCTCGCGGGTTGGCGTGAGCACCAGCGCGCGAATTGCAGGTGAGGTGCGAGGCTCCTTCGACAAGCGCTCGAGCATAGGGAGCACGAAAGCAGCGGTCTTGCCGGTGCCGGTTTGAGCGGACGCGAGCACGTCGCGCCCTGCAAGCACTGCGGGAATCGCCTCGGCCTGCACGGTGGTGGGGGTGGTGTAGCCTTCGTCCGTGACGGCGCGCACAAGGCCCGCGGAGAGGCCGAGCAATGCAAAGGCGGATTCGATCGGAGTGTTCAAGCTGCGCGCAGGTAGTCGCTTTGCCCCCTCCGCGGCAAGCGTTGTGACGCGCCGCGAAAATGTTACTGACCCTGGTGCGGGCGATCGTGAAAGGTTCGAACGATCGGGATTACAGCTCGCTGGGCGTGCGTTGGGCTGTGACCCACCAGTATCCCTCGCCCACCTTATTTTGGCGCAGGTAGCCGATGCGGCCGCCCGACAAGTGGTTCGGGTAGTAGCAATTGGCCGGCTTGGCCCCTTCGCCGCAGTGGGTCAGGCGTGACACTTTGGCCGAATCGAAGTCGTACTCAAAGATGTCAACTTGCCATCTTTTATCTGGGTTTGTGACCACTTTAGCCACGGAGCGCGCGTCCGGTAGCGAGCGATGAAACAGCAGCTTTCTACCATCGGGCGAAAAATCCACCTTCCCTGAGATGAACCCCAGGCTTCGCCCAGCAGAGCAATTCCCGTCATCGTCCAAATCAAAGACCTGCATCACGCGCGAGCTGGCATCTACCGCTGCGAGATGGCGTCCGTCCTTCGAAAGCATCGGCAGTGAAATGTCTTCGCTCTTGCAGAGGCGGATGTTTTTTCTGTGAACGCGCGCGAACACGTACCCGGTACCCTTCGCCGCATCGGGTTTGGTCACCACGTAATCTTGGGTTCGCAGCAAGCCCTTGATCAGCGTTGCTTCGCTCACGACCCGGTAGCGCACTTGTGTAGCGGTTTCGCCAAGCACCGCGACCGACTGGTATGCGCCTGCCATTTTCCCGTCGCGAAACACCTCGGTGTGCTCGCCCGTAGAGCGGTCCACCGAGTAGAATACGAGCGCGTTAAGTCCAGGAGGCAGGTAATTCACAGGTATCGTGACGAATCGATCGTCCGGCGTGGGCACGGGGTCCACAAGGTGCGGCAACGACTTGAGTGCGCGCGGGCTTGAGCCCGATGTGGTCAGCCAGAGGTGATTGGCGAACTGCGTTGTGAACGGCAACCACGGGGAGTCGAAGAACGGACGCACAAAATACTTCGGCTTGATGGGGAACAACGACATCGACTCCGTGCGCAATTCCGAGCTCCGATCCAAGTCATCCGGCGGCGCCGCGTAGCCTGCACCGTCGTCGTCCGTGAGCTGCGTTTTGCTCAGCTGAATCCCGGTGCCGCGCAAAAATGTCTCGAGGCGGCTTTGCGTTTTGTAGCCGAACAGCACCGCGTGAGAGCCCGCGACTTGCGTCGCCGGGAAGTGATTCAAGTAGCCCGAACGCACCAATTCGTCAGGTATATCCCTCTCGACGCGGGTTCCAAGGCTCGCCTCCAGGACGTCCAACTCGGCCTTGGAAGCGTTCGGGTCGCCGAGCACGCGGAGCTTCAAGTTCGACTGCCTGGCCGCCGCTTGCGCCATGGGCAGCCCCAGCGTCGAGTACGGCATCCCTGGGCTAACAGAATAGAACACGTCGCGCGGCACCGCCGATGTGGCGACCGTCTCCGCAGCCTCGGCTGACCGTAGCGGGGTCGCAACCACGCCTAGAGAGCAGGCAAGCAGCGCGCGTCGGCCAAACATTCTCGTGAAGTTCATGGGCACAGCGTAGGGGGGGGAGTTGTCGTGTGCAAACCAGCCGTATCACTCCGACACCAGAACCGGCGAGCACAGCCCGGCGGGCGTATGTAGGCGGAAGAGTCATTGCAACCCGGCGCGCACAGTCCTAGCTTGTAGGGCTCGTGCCGTACCTCTTTCGCCTTCTGCTCACGGTTTGCTTTGCCGCCTTGGTGTGGTTGGCGCCGTCGCGCGCTGAGGCGGCACGCTTGCCCAAAGAGGCCGGGCTTTGCGGCGCGGACGGCACCAGCTTGCACGTGCGCGCTCAGGTGCAAGGCTGCGTGCCTTATGAGGCGCCTCGCGAAGCTGCGGGCTTGTGCGCGCGTGCGGGTCAAAGCCGCGTAGTGGCCACGCCCATTGCGAACGCCGCCGACGAGGGCTCGTTCACGCGTGCAGACACGCCATGCGGGCCGCTGGCATCCGCTGTGCCCTCAGGTACAGTCAGCCGCGATAGCCACGCGCCTGGCGCGCCCGAATTGAATGCCGAAATTGCAGTACAAGCGTGGCACTCAGGCCACAACGTATGTGCTGTAGGTGCAAAGCACACGTTTTTGGACGCGCCTCGCTCACCTGCAGCGCGGGTCTGTTTGGGGCGTGATTCTGCAGCGTCGCTAGAGCGCCCTCCGCGCGCCTAAGTGCGTTTACGGGGTGTCTGCTCAGCGGGCACCTCGCGCGCACTTCTCCGTGATTTTTTGCTTGGTTTTGTTTGCGTACCCGTTTTCCCCGAACGGCGCGCGGATAGCGCTCGGTACAACGTTTCGTTCTCGTATTTTCAACAAGGTAAAACAATGACACATCACGAAGATCATTCGGCCGACGCCGACAAGCATAGCCACACGGCTGCGCACGACTACACAAGCAAGGGCATGTCCACGGGCGTTGCCGTGGTGGGCTTCGTGCTCTCCTTCGCAGCAGGCGCCTTCCTCACGTGGGGCATCAGCAAGCGCGAAGGCGGCATGGGCTCCAGCGGACCAAGCGTAGCCGCTTGGTCCGACAGCGAAGCCGCAGTCCCAGTGACCAGCAAAGACGCATTCTGGGGCAACCGGGACGCACCCGTCACGCTCGCATTGTTCTCGGACTACCAGTGTCCGTTCTGCAGCAAGGTTGAGGCGACGGTTGAGCAGGTCAAGAAGACCTACGGCAAAGACAAGGTGCGCGTCGTTTGGAAGAACGAGCCCCTGCCCTTTCACCCCAATGCAAAGCCGGCGGCCGAAGCTGGCGAAGGCGTGCTTGCACTCAAAGGCAACGACGCGTTTTGGAAGTTCCACGCCGCAGCTTTTGCAAACCAGAGCGGCCTGAACCCCGCCAACTACGAGAAGTGGGCCAAAGAAGCGGGCGTCACGAACATGGCGGAATTCAAGAAGGGCCTTGAAAGCCACAAGTGGATGGCCAAAGTGGACGAAGACCACGCCCTCGCCCAAAAGCTTGGCGTGCGCGGCACCCCCGCCACCTTCGTCAACGGCATCATGGTGTCGGGCGCGCAGCCTTTCGATGCCTTCAAGAAGATCATCGACGAAGAGCTCGACAAGGCCAACAAGAAGATCGCCACTGGCACCGCCAAAGACGCGGTCTACGTGGCCATGAGCAAAGCCAACTTCAAGGCCCCCAAGGCCGAAGAAGAAGAGGGCGAAAAAGAAGACACCAAGACCGTGTTCAAGGTGCCCGCCGGCAAGTCGCCCGTACTCGGCGACAGCAGCAAGGCGCTTGTGACCATCGTAGAGTTCTCGGATTTCCAGTGCCCCTACTGCCAGAAAGTTGAGCCCACGCTCAAGCAAGTGCGCGACACCTATGGCGACAAGGTTCGCCTCATCTGGAAGCACCAGCCCTTGCCCTTCCACAAGCGCGCCATCCCGGCGTCGATGGTCACCTTGGAGGCGCGCGCCGCCAAGGGCGACAAGGGCTTCTGGGCCGCTCACGACAAGCTTTTTGACTCGCAAAAGAAGCTCGAAGACGACGACCTCTTGGCCATTGCCAAGGACTTGGGCTTGAACGAGACCAAGGTCAAAGACGCCATCGCCGGCAAGAACACGGCGTACGCCGATGTGATCAAAGCCGACCAAGCTGTGGCCACCGACTTCGGCGCCACCGGCACCCCCGCCTTCTTCATCAACGGCCGCAAGCTCACTGGCGCACAGCCCTTTGAGGCCTTCAAGAAGGTCATCGACGAAGAAATGAAGCGCGCCGAAGCTGCACTCGCGGGCGGCGCCAAGCAAGCCACGCTCTACGACACCCTCATCAAGGACGGCAAAAACGCCGAAGAAGGCCCCGAAGCTAAAAAAGGCGAGCCAGGCCCCGTGCCTGCGGGGGCTCCCATGAAGGGCGCAAAGAACGCCAAGGTGACCTTGCAGATCTTCAGCGACTACCAGTGCCCTTACTGCAGCAAGGTCGAAGAGACCTTGGCGCAGGTTGAGAAAGAGTACGCCGGCAAGGTGCGCTTCGTGTGGCGCGACTCCCCACTGCCGTTCCACAAGGACGCGCCTCTCGCCGGCGAAGCCGCCCGCGAAGTGAAGAAGCAAAAGGGCGACGTGGCGTACTGGAAGTTCCACGACAAACTGTTCGCTGACCAGAAGAGCATCGGCCGCGAAGCACTCGAGAAGCACGCGGCTGATTTGGGCTGCGACATGGGCGCTTTCAAGGCCGCCCTTGACTCACACGCACACAAGCCCGCGATGGACGCCGACCTCGAAGCCAGCAAAAAAGCAGGCGTCAACGGCACCCCCGCGGTGTTCGTGAACAACTACTTCATCGAAGGCGCACAGCCCTTCCCCGCGTTTAAGAGCGCAGTGGACAAGGCCCTCAAAGAAGCCAAGTGACGTAAGCCAAGTAAGCCAAGCGCACTCTCAGCGGAGTGCGCCACGCGAGGGAGGTCCTTCGCTCCGCTCAGGATGACCCCACGATCTGTCATCCTGAGCGGAGCGAAGG
>JAYWGI010000272.1:0-24596 GCA_043779025.1 Myxococcales bacterium | reverse complement strand
AGGGCTGCAGCGATGAGCGGTGCCCGGGTCATCGGCTGCGCCTCTTTGCGCGTCGGGAGAAGTACGCGCGCAGCGGTTCGATAGGGGTACTGTCTGTGCTCATCTCCACAGGCGAGAGCCCGGCTTTGCGAAACGCCTCCATGCGCGCCTGATGCATGCGCGCAGCCGTGCTATTGTAGAGTGCACGCACCTTGGGGTTGCTCGTGTCTACATCGGCCGTCTCGCCCGTTTCAGGGTCGTGCAGTTGAATCAGACCCACGTCAGGCAGCTCGCGCTCACGCACATCGCTCAGCCAGATGGGAACCACATCGTGGCGCTGTGCAAGTCGTCCCAAGTGCGGCAGCTCCAGCGGCGCCAAAAAATCGCTAATCACAAACACAACGCCGCGCCTTTTACCGACCTTAGCCAAGGTCCCGAGAGCATCTGCAAGTGGGCCGTCATGGCCCTGTTCGGCAGAGGCTTGAACCAAACGCGTCCACTGATCGCCGCTCTTTCTGGGCTGAATAATGCGTGGCGTCTTTCCGGTCGCTACCATTCCGACCGGGTCGCCCTGGGTCAGCGCAAGGTGAGCGAGTGCGGCCACGGTCTCGGTGGCAAGCTCGCTTTTCCAGACGCGCCTCGAGCCGAATTGCATGCTCCGGCTGGTATCTAGAACTACATAAAGAGTGAGCTCTTTCTCCTCGGTGAACACTTTGATGTGCGGCTGCATGGTACGCGCCGACACGTTCCAGTCCATGCGCCGGATGTCATCGCCGGGCTGATACGGGCGCACCTCATGAAACGACAGACCCTGTCCAAGCCGCTTTGCGTCGTATTGCCCGGCAAGAATGCCACGCGCTTTTCGCGTGGTCTCGATGCGCATGCTGCGCAGGTGGACGAGCTGTTCGGGTGTGAGCATGGTTGCTCTCAACGACTAGGGAACCTCGACCGCCTCGAGCAAGCGATTGACTACCGTGCTTGCGCGCACGTTTTGAGCCTCGGCCTCGTAGCTGAGTTTGATGCGGTGACCTAGCACGTCGGGGGCAACGGCTTTCACGTCCTCGGGGGTGACGTAGGCGCGCTTCATCAGAAAGGCGCGCGCGCGAGAGACCAAGTTGAGCGCGATGCTTGCGCGGGGCGAAGCGCCGTATTCGATGAGGGACGCAAACTCGCCCATGCGTGACCCCGCAGGGTCGCGCGTGGCGCAAACGAGATTGACGATGTAGTCGCTCACCTTATCGTCCATGTACAGCTCTCGGCACAGGGTGCGCCCGTGCTCCAAGGTCTCAAGCGACATGACTTGGCGCGTGTGCGGCGCTTCCGGTGCCGTCATGCGATCCATGATTTTACGCTCGTCGCTGCGGCCGGGGTACCCCACCCTGATCTTGAGAGTGAAGCGATCCACCTGAGCCTCGGGCAAATCGTAAGTGCCCTCTTGCTCTACGGGGTTTTGCGTTGCCAAAACCAAGAATGGCGAGGGTAGGGCGTAGCTTTGATCGCCGAGGGTGACTTTGCGTTCCTGCATCGCCTCTAAGAGTGCGCTCTGCACCTTTGCGGGGGCGCGGTTGATCTCATCGGCCAGCACAAAGTTGGCAAAGATGGGGCCCAACTTGGAGCTGAACTCTCCGCGCTGTGGATTGTAAAGCACCGTGCCGACGATGTCCGAAGGGAGCAAATCGGGTGTAAACTGCACGCGAGAAAACGTTCCGCCCACGGCCTTGCATACGGCATTCACTGCAAGGGTCTTCGCCAGACCAGGCAGCCCCTCCAGCAACACATGACCGCCTGTCAGCAAGCCGAGCAGAATACCGCGCACCATGTCGTCTTGGCCCACAACCACGCGTGACACCTCCGCTGCCAGCAGATCGAAAGACTCGGCTTCGCCTTGGATTCGCTCTCCGAGCGCGCGCAAATCGGTCATCGTTGCGTTCTCAGTGGCTCAGCCTTGCGGCGCAGTTTTAGAAATGGTCACCCCGCCGGCGACCGAGATGCAGAAGCCAATTGCAAGCGGAACCCAGCCGAAGTTGCCTCCTACAAGCTTGAGAAGCAGAATGCCAACCACCACAAGTGGGAAGCCACCGAAGATCATCAGACTGCCTTTTTGCATGTCGACGAGCCTACTTCGAAATCGCCGCGCTGTGTAGAGCTTCTGCACCTCATCGGGCGCTTGCCGGCCGAACTCAGCTTTGGGAGAGCTGACCGGTGGGTAGCAAAACGCGCGAGACCACCGACAGGTGACGACCGTCGAGCAGGTGCGCGAGCGCGGGGCGAACCACATACTCGGCTGTGAGCGAGACGCCCGGGCAGCCGGCGCACGCTGCAGAGAGCACGACCTCCACCTCTGATTCGTCCGCGCGAGTGACCTCGGCCGTGCCGCCGTCTTTGGCCACCAGTGGGGCAATGACGCTGGCACACCGGGCCTGAAGTTCTAAGAGCGAAGCCTGCATCTGACCTCTAATCTATAGGAAGTTGCTCTCGCGGGACCACCTTCTTCATGAATTCCTTTGCCTTCGGCGCGTGCATTCTATGGAATGCATGTTGTGAGTCGATTCCGATTGCGTGTGCTCCTGCAAGAGCTGTCCTTGGCCGAGGGGGAAACCTTCATTGGCCGCAGTGCAGAATGTCAGCTTACGCTTGAGGATTCGCTGGTCTCCAGGGTCCACGCGAAGATCACGGTAAAGGGAAATGTTGCAACCGTAGAGGACCTTAGCAGCCGAAATGGGGTGCGCATCAATGGGGAAAAGCTTGACTCGGCCCACACCTTGGCAGATGGCGACCGGGTGGGCATCGGCTCACAAGACATGCGGTTCTACGCCATTGCTGACGACGCAAGTGCGCAGCCGTCGCGCGAAACTGGATGGATGCGCACGTGCAGCAAATGTCGTTTGCCCTTCGCGGCCGATGCAAAAAGCTGTCCGGGGTGCGGCACAGAGTCGGCTGCCGTCGCCGATGTGGTGACCTCGGAGTTGAAGGTTGCACACGACGAACAGCGTGTGTGGCGCGTGCGTTTTGCCCTTGACGTGGTTATGCGCGCGCTTCGTGATGGCCACACTGACCGCGCACTGGAGCCGATGAAGCGTTTGCGGGACGAGTTTGAAGCTTCGGTACGTGCCAAGCTGACACTTCCGGGCTCGTTGGTGGCGGATGTCGCGCGTGCGGCCAAGGCGTACGGTGAGCACACACAGAATGAAGATTGGCTTAGCTGGGCCAGCGAGGTAGGACGATTCTCGTCCTAGACGCATTGCGGCTTGTTTCGGCTCTGACGCGGTGCAGTAGCAAGGCCGCCTGGCGCTCGATGGGGTGTTGATTCGGTATCTCACCTCCGACTACATGATGATGCGGCTTCGGGTCGACCGTCGCATCCAACGATTATGTCCTACGCCCTTCGATACCTTAGCAAAGAGTACCGCGTTTCAGCCGTGGGGCTGAGTTTGGGGCGGGATCCCCGTTCGGACGTGGTGCTGGAGGATGCCATGGTGTCCCGCGCCCATGCTCGTGTCCTCTATGATTCACGCGGTCTGCTTTTGGAGGACCTGGGCAGTCGTAACGGGGTTTACGTTAACGGGCGACGTGGCGCCGCGGTAGAGGCGCTTCGTGCGGGGGACGTGCTCACGATCGGGAAGCAAGTGCTCAACGTGCTGGAGGCAGAGCACGAGCTCGACCAGATCCCAAGCAACCCGCATTTGCGCCATACATTGCCTCAGATCGATGTTGCGGATCTATTTTCCGATTCTGATGTGGAGCCCAGCATTCGTACCCATGCAACGGGGGTTTTGCTTGGCCCGGATGATGCGACCAGTTTGCGGCGGTTAGAGCTGTTGCGGCTTCTTGGTGAGGTGGCTGAAAAGTCGGTGGCCTTGGGGCGTCCTTCGGATGCTGAGAGGGTGCTCTCTCATGTACTTGAGGAGGTCCGTAGCGGCCTCGCGCGTGGCAAAACGACAGACGCAGACCTGCTTCATCACGCGGCGCGGCGCGCGCTGTTTCTTGCGGCTGCCTGCGACAAGGCAAGCTGGCTGCGATACGTGATTGACGTGTACGCCGGGGCAGGTGTCACTCCTCCCGGCGAGGTGGCCGACAAAATCGCGGGCATGTGGACGCGCATGGGCGCTGGGCATGAACATGCGCTGTCGGAGCTGGTGACGACGCTGCAGCGTGGGCGCGCAGGCTTCGGCCCCACCGATCGTTTCACCTTGGGACGCCTCGAGGCGCTACGCGATCGTCTCCAACCACGCGCGCTCTAGCGTGCGATTTTCAGGCCACTGTTGAGGCTGCAATCAGCGCTTTGCGCGCGGCGACGAGCGTCGCCTGGATGAGCTCCGAGGTGTGCGCTGCAGAAACAAATGCGGCCTCGAAAGCGGCTGGTGGCCAGTACACGCCTTCGGCAAGAAGATGCCCGTGAAAGGCCGCAAAGCGCGCGCGATGGGTTGCGTTCGCATCGCTCCAGTTGCGGACCGGCCCCGCATTGAAAAACAAAGTGATCATGCTGCCCATACGCTGCACACACGCCTCAACGCCCACGTCTTCAATCGCCAGGTTGAGGCCCGCTTCGAGCTGGGCGGACAGGCTTTCGAGTTTGGTGTAGACGGCAGGGTTTAGCATGGCCAGAGTTTGTAGGCCCGCCGCCACAGCCACGGGATTCCCGCTCAACGTGCCTGCTTGGTACACAGGTCCCAAAGGAGCAATGCACTCCATAATGGCGCGCTTGCCACCATACGCTGCGAGAGGAAACCCCCCTCCGACTACTTTACCAAGGGTGGTCATGTCCGGCCTAAGCCCCATGCGACCTTGCATTCCAGATGCATGCACTCTGCATCCTGTCATCACCTCGTCAAACACGGACACCGCACCATGCGCCTTGCATAGCGCGATAATGTGTTCCAAAAACCCCGGGGCTGGTGGGACCAAACCCATGTTGCCCACGCAGGGTTCAACAATCACAGCTGCGATACGCGCGCCGAGTTCCCCAAAAAGTTTGGTGAGTGCTTCGGCATCATTGAAGGCACTGGTGAGTGTTGCGCGTGCAATTGAATCAGGGACTCCTGCCGAGTCAGGGGCGCCCAGCGTGGCCGCGCCAGATCCCGCTTTGACAAGCAAAAAATCAGCGTGTCCGTGATAGCACCCCTCAAACTTTACGATGAGCTCTCGGCCCGTATAGCCGCGCGCTGCGCGGAGCGCCGCCATTGTGGCTTCTGTACCACTCGACACCGCACGGACCATCTCCATCGAAGGGTAAAGAGCGATAAGCGCCTCCGCAAACTGCACCTCACGTTCGGTGGGTGCACCAAACGTGCTTCCTTGCAGGGCGGCTTGTTGCGCCGCCTCCAGCACTTCTGGCACAGCATGACCGAGGATGGCGGGGCCCCAAGAGCCTACAAAATCAATATACTGCTCCCCGTCGGCTCCCCACACATGGGGGCCTTTCGCTTTGCTCATAAACACCGGGGTTCCCCCGACGCTACGGAATGCCCGCACGGGGCTATTCACGCCGCCGGGGATCACACGCTGGGCACGTTCAAAAAGCTCTGCAGAACGAGGACGATTCATATGCGCCACGATACCACAAAATGTTGCCGGCTAAGCTCACACCCTCGCCCACTGCACTCTACAGAACGCTCGGGGCACGCGGGATCCAAGGAACATCCTCCACACCCGCCTGCGCATTCACGGCCCTCGCCCAGACAAAGAGCAGGTCGGAGAGTCTATTTAAGTAGACGATCACTTGGTCTCGCGCCGGCGCCTGGGATTCGCCAAGTGCAACGCACAGCCGCTCGGCGCGCCTGCATACCGTGCGCGCAATATGCAGCTCTGACGCCGCCAGTGTGCCTCCAGGAAGCACAAAGCTCCTGAGTGGCTCAACCCGGGTTTCGGCGTCGTCGATCAAGCGTTCGAGTTCCGCCGCGTCGTCATCAGAGACCAAGGCCATCTTCATGCTTTGCTCTTTACCGGGTGTACATGCAAGCTCGGCACCCACAACGAACAAAGTGCTCTGAATGCGCGTGAGCAAGTCGACGGGGTAGGACCCCGCAAGATGCGTGCATGTTGCACCCAAATGAGCGTTTAGCTCATCGAGTGTGCCGTAGGCGTCCACACGCGGGTCAGCTTTGGAAACACGCACACCGCCAAAGAGACCGGTGGTGCCCTTGTCGCCTGTTCTTGTATAAATTTTCATGCAGTCGCAAATATAGCGTCGACTTCAGCGCACAGCACTTCGTCGGCGACACCCTTGGCGAGTGCAAGTTCTTTGAGCAGCAAGGCCTTGGCTTGATCCAGCAAGCGGCGTTCGCCGAAGCTGAGATCTTTGTCGAACTTGAGGCGGTGCATATCACGCATGACCTTCGCCACCTCGAAGGGCGAGCCACTGCTGATCATCTCTTGGTAGGCGCGAAAGCGGCGGCTCCACGGGTGCTCGTTGACGGCCACTTCTTTGGCGCGCATGGTTTCCATCACCAACTCCGCCTCCGCCTCGCTCATTACAGCACGGAGCACGCGCTGTCCCTGCGTGGGAACCATGGTTTTTTGCATGGTACTGCTTGTGGTTTTGGACGGGTCGGAGAAAATATTGAACACATAGAACGTGCCCTTCGTGCCGCCGAAGACCATTTCCTGAATGGCCACCACCTCACCCACGCCGTGCTTTAGGTGCACAGCCTTGTCTCCGACCTTGAGCTTCAAGTTCAACGTGGGCTGCGGCTCAGGCGCCGCCGAAATGCGCTTGAGCGGGTGCGGCGTCGATGGCTGCCGCGGCGGTGGCGGCGGCGGCGGCGCGGCCGAGCGCATTCCCGGAGGCGGCGGCGGCGGCATCGAGGCCGAGCGAGGCAACATCGGGGCGGCCGTCGGCGAGGCTCGGCGCGTGCTGTTCATAATCTCAGCCGAGACCGCATTGCGCGAGGGTTCAGCGGCTGGCGCTTTGCTCTTGGGCGGGACAGCTTTTGGCGCCGGTGGAGCCACCTTCACACTCTTGGGCCCCGTTTTGGCAACAACGGCGGACTTTGACCGCCCCGTGGCGGCGCTGCTGGCGGGTGCAGTTTGGCCGTGGGGCTTCGGAGCGGGTGTAGCCTTTGTGGACGAGGCTTTGGTTTTGGCGGCCGTGGGCTCCGTCTTCGTGGACGAAGCCTTTGTCTTGGCGACAGCTGGCGCCTTGGACGGCCCCTTCGACGCTTTGGAGGGCGCCTTCGACGCTTTGGCTTTGGTGGCCGAACGAGAGGTGAGGGTGGCCATAGGGCTATAACTATAACTTACATTGCCCTCGGCGGTCAATGTAAGTAGATGTACGACATCCAGGCCCGGACCATTACGGCTTACACTCGTCCGCTTCAGTATCCGTACGTCGCTCGCAGCCATTGATGCAGGTTTCACTGATACTTTTGACCCCTGATTTGCACTCGTACAACACGTTGGGGTTGCCGCTGATGAGCGCGCCTCCACAAAAGTATCCGTCAATAAAGCTGCCATCCGTGTTGACCACCGCCGAGCATTCCCCAGCTACGGGCTTGGGGGTGGTCGGGACAGTGAGGCTCACGGGTAGATTGCCCGCGCCGTAGGCGCCGCACGTGCCATCCCTCACACCCGACGAGATACCTATGCGCGCCAAAACGCCCTGGGACGCTTCCCACTTGGTTTGGTACATCGAGGCGTCGCGTATCAACGCGTTGACGCACTTGGCGCCTGCACAAATTCGTACGCTTCGCCCGCACAATGTTGTCTGTGCCAACCCCAATGCTCCGGCGCGTGGGGCCGCGACCCACAAGTCGTCGTCGGCGCAACTACCGCTGCCATCACAGGCCCAGTTGAGCTGACCTGCGCTAAGCGATGCCGAACGCTCGGAGCATTGGCGGCGCTGCGAACAGCTCCCGGCAAAAAGGACGTTAGAAACCGCTACATCACTCCCAGAGCGCAAGATCAGAGGCCCATCCCACGCCTCGGTACTGTAGCTGACACAACCGACCCCGATAAGCGCGGCAAGAGTACAAAAGTTCGAACGATGGTTGGACGGTGCCGCGGCCATTCAAGGACAAGTGTGCGACATTCGGCGCGTTGACGCCAACTACTAGACGACAGCGATACGCACAAAACGGCGGTTCTTCGAGCCCACGCGCAGCAAGTAAGTTTGGCCCTTTGCAAGCTGAAGCTGCACATCGGTGACGCGGTGGCCGTCGACTTCGACGCCGCCTTGTTGGGCCAAGCGTTTGCCTTCGCCGGTGGAGGCGCACAGTCCCGTGACAGAGAGGGCTTTGGCAATCCAAAGCGTCTCGGACTCCGATGTGACCGTCATCGTGGCAACGTCCTCCGGCACTGCATCGTTGCTGTAGACTGCACGGAATGCAGCCGCCGCTGACATCGCAGCAGAGGTTGAATGGAAGCGCGAGACCATCTCGTCGGCAAACATCGCTTTGATCTCCATCGGGTTCCGGCCCTGTTCACGCTCCGCGCGCAGAGCGCGAATCTCGCTTGTGTTTTTGCGCGACAACAGGTCGAAGTAGCGAAAGATCACGTCGTCGCCCACTTGCATTAGCTTGCGGAACATCACGTCTGGGGGTTCGTCTAGGCCTACATAGTTGTCCGCGCTCTTGGACATTTTTTTGCCTACCACCCGGCCTTCCTCTACGCGGGCGTCGATGCCCTCGAGGAGCGGCGTGGTCATGACAATCTGCGGGCGCTTGCCGTACTTCGGCATGAGGTCTCGCCCTACCAGCAAATTGAAGAGTTGGTCGGTGCCGCCTAGCTCAACGTCGTTCTCGAGCGCCACGGAGTCATAACCCTGAAGCAGAGGGTAGAGAAACTCATGTTGATAGATGGGGCGGCCGCCCTGATAGCGCTCCGAAAAGTCGTTGCGCTCCAGCATGCGGGACACGGTGCTCTTGGCCATAAGCTCGACCAAGTCGGCGGCCCCCATAGCTCCTAGCCACTCGTTGTTGCTTCGAACTTCTGTGCGCGTTGCATCCAAAATTTTAAACGCTTGTTCGGTATAGGTCTTCGCAGACGCGCGCACGTCGTCGAGGGTGAGTCGTGGGCGTGCATCGTTCTTGCCCGTGGGGTCGCCCACCATGGCGGTGAACTCTCCCACCAGTAAAATGGCTGTGTGCCCCAAATCTTGAAACTGGCGCATCTTGTTCATGAGCACTGCGTGCCCCAGGTGCAGATCGGGCCGCGTAGGGTCGAAGCCCGCCTTCACCCGCAGGGGCTTGCCCGAGGCGCGAGACTCTTCCAGACGGGTGGTGAGTTCCGCTCCGACATGCATGTCCACCACGCCGCGGCCCAAGTGTTCAAGTTGTTCAGGAACGGGAGCAAACATCGGAGTTAAGGCTGCTTTCGTAGAGGGCGTGACGTTTTGGAGTTGGCAGACTTAGAGCACAATGGCCGCTCGCTGCGCACTTCGTCCACCCGCGCCAGCAGTTCGGTACCGGCGCGAAAGACGGGCGTGCGTTTTGCGGGCACATCTGTACACACTCCCGTGCGAGGATTTTGCCTGGATACGGGAGCCCGCTCGCGCGTGGAGAAGGTGCCAAATCCGCGTAGCTGCAGTGTGAGGCCCTTGGCGACGGCCTCCTCGATAGCGGACAGCATCACGTCCACGATTTTGTGCGCGCGCACATGGGGGATGTCTGCCCGTCGGGCGAGCTCGGCGATGAGGTCGTTGCGAATCATTGGCGGGCTATGACGGAACCCGAACTCAGGGGGTCTTGTCAACGAGCACGATGCTATCGATCGCTGCGGGGCCGTCAAACTCCACGTTGAAATCGTCTTCGTCAGATTCCCATGTGTGCACGCCCAGGCTTGTAGACTGACATTGCGATGGAGTCTGGGCGAGCAGGTGCGTGCGGGCGTGAAACTGAACGCGGACAGAAGGCTCACGGGCAGCGCCCAACGTGCTTACCAACACCTCCGCACTCCGGCCCTTGGCAAAGGGGATGCGCAGCCGTACCGCGCCGCGCTGCGAGAGCTCGGGTTGCAATGCCAGGACGCGTCCGCCGGACGCACAACTGTTGGCTTCCCATCGCGGCACGGCATAGCCGTGCTGCTGCGCAAGCATGGGCCAAAAGTCGTCTGCTTCGAACACGAACCGACGAGACGAAAACTCGTGACCGGGAGGTGCATCATGTAGGAGACGCAAGTGCCCCTGGCGCGCACGCACGGCATGCTCATTGACCAAGAACTGCAGATCGTTCTGAACCACGGGGTGCTCGCCCGCCAGCATCGGACTGGGGCCGAACTTGTCACGCAATGCGAACAACCCCGGCGCCCCGTGGAACACAGACGCAACCAGGTAGCCGAGCTGCAGACGGCGCACGTAGGCCGCACGCGCGCACCCCGCAAGCGCTATGGCGAGCAGTGAAAACTCTATGGGAAGCAGCTCCGCAAAAAAACGGGCGCCACCTCCGGGGTAGTTCCCGTCGAAGTAGAACATGGCGTAGGCCGCGATGTGCGCGGGGATCAGCAGCGCCACCCAGCCTGCCACGGCACGCAGTCGCACGATTGCTGCGAAGCCCGTCAGCGACAAGAGCTCGAACCCGAGAAAGTCTTTGCAGTGTGCAACCAGCCGCCGCGCGGTGACGTGAAGGGCACTCTGCACGGTGAGCCCGTGCGGCAAGATGTCGCGGGCGTAGTCCCCATGCTCGAACAAGCATCCACGTGACGCTCGTAGGCCCCATCCAAAGCATCCCTCTGGGCCGTCACTCAGCTGGTAGTATGCGAGCTGAGTCGAGGTGAACGGAGAGCCTGTTGCGAGCCATTGAGAGTGACTCAGCCAAAGGATGCCTGGGACCATGCCCAAGACCAACGGCACGAGGCTGCGCAGCCCGTGGCGCCGTGCAATCAAAAGAGAAACAACGAGAAAAATGCCAGGGAGAGAACCCATTCGCGTGCAGGCGACGGCGCCCAGTGCCAGGCCGGCAAACAACGCTCGGGACGCGAGCGCTCCGTGCACCGCGAGCAGCAAAAGGAGAGCTGTGAGGCCGTGCGACATCGTATCGGCGGTGTGGTAGCGCAAGCAAAGGTTGGCGGCGCAAAGGGCTGCCGCCAAGTTTGCCGTGCGCTCGACGTGTTCAATGCCTTGAAGGCGTGCCAGTGCGTGCGCAACACAGTGCGTGCGCCACACAAGCAATGCGGCGAGCACAGGCCCGAGGAGCATGGGGGCATGCAGTAGTTGAAACACCGCGAGGAGTGAGGGGTACCCAGGCGGAAAGATCCCGTGCAGCTGACCGTCGGGTCCCTCGAGCAAGAACCTCCCACGAAACAGCGCGGATGGAAACCCGAGCGGAGCACCGAACAAATGCTGGGACTGAAACCAATACGTTCCGGCATCGATGATGCGTGGTGCACCATGCAACATCGCGCCTACATACCAGTGCGAGTACAGCGCAGCGAGCACGGCCCCAAGCTTCCATGAGCTTCTGCCCAAGAGCAGCGCGGCCAGCATAAACGCTGCCACAATGAGCCCTGTGCGCCCGGGTTGTAATGTCCAGTTTGCGAGGTAGGCCTCCCACAGCGCATCGCGTGTCACGTGCCGCTCATTGGAAGAGAAACACGTGAAAGGCCTCGTGCGAGGAGCCCTCGGAGCTGAGCTGGCATTGGGCGTTACTGTCGCTACCGAGCTGTAGCTTCCAAGCCACTTCGACCCAGGTGTCGCTTTGTCCAACCCAGGTTGGGGCGCCGTTCGCATCGGATTGGCCACAGCGAAGAAGCAGTTGCACTCGGGCGCCTACGGCGAGGCGCACAACCGCGACCGCGGTTCCTGGGCGTGCGCCGCGTAGCGCAAACGTCGCGGGGAGCCCGTCAGGGGAGCTGCGCCCCGCGTCCCATACGTCACGCTCGGGTTGCGTGGGGTCGGGCATCACGTGCATGAGGGTCTTGCCGGAGGTGGGCGAGGCCAGCACGTATCGGTGTGCGCGTTCGCTCTGCAAGTCCGCGATGTCTAGCGTGTCGACGAGCTCAGTGGCGCCGGAGGGCCTGGAAAAAGGATGGTCGCCTGTGTTGAGTAGAGACCAGTCGGCTTTGTACGCCACGTGCTCAAAGTCGCCGCAGATGACGTTGTGGCTGAGTGGAAAGCGTTTGATTACGCCGGATGAGAACCAAACAGGGAGCGTAGGCCACCAGCTAGGAAAGATGGCCAGCACGTCGGGCCTGTCGTGGGGCGGCATGTTCTCGATAAGCTCAAGGACCGCAGGAAGTTCGTGGCCACTGGCCCGCGCGAAAGGCAGGTCGTGGTAGCCGCCTAGGCCCATGATGTCGAGCGCCGGCCACGCCGATGCGTAGGGGATGGCCCCGGCATCGCTCAGCAATACGCGGTGGGCGCCGGGTTTGAGTCCGACGGTCGTGGGGATGCGCCCGACGACATGAAGCCACCGCCCAAGCGCCGTTTGCTGATCGCGAATGTTCTGGCTCGCTTTCGCGAAGAACCACTTTTGCTCCTGCCACTTGGAAACTTGGTGCACCCCGATGAACGCCAGCAGAAGCCCGACAGAGAGTTCGCGCGCGAGCCATCCTCGCCGCCACGGTCGTTCCCTACCCACGCGCAGCGCAATAAGTTGGGCGGCGCCTAGTACGGCTACCACAAGCGTCATCA
Source organism: Myxococcales bacterium (assembly GCA_043779025.1). Classification (GTDB taxonomy): domain Bacteria; phylum Myxococcota_A; class Polyangia; order Polyangiales; family Polyangiaceae; genus JAAFHJ01. The sequence continues at coordinate 12,055 of JAYWGI010000272.1, read as the reverse complement.
TCATTGCGGGGACAAGGTAGCGTTCGTTCTGCCAGCGCACCTGCCCGTTGAGCGCGACCAACGCGCACCAAGCGACGATGTGCAGTGCAAGTTGGCGCGCGAGCTTCGCGTGTGTGCCCCAAACGAGGCCCACACCCGCCACGGCAAGCAAGGCCGACGAGGCCCACAATGAGTCCGACAGGTGATGCTCGAACGGCCTGCGAAAGGCGTACTCTAGGTTAAATTTGTAATCTGCAACCTTTTGCGCGAGCGTCATTTGAGGGGAATAAGCTGCGAGCTTGACGAGCGCACCGTAGGCCGAAGTCTCGCCCGTCAGAATGCGGTTAAGCCCCGCCTGCAGCAGCAGCGTCAGGGCGGCCGGCCCTGCGATTCGAGCAATCTGAAGCACCCGTTGCGCGGGCTGTCCGCCTGCAGCGGGCACTGGCCCCGCGGCTTGACCGAAGTTAACGGCGTGGCCGGAGCCGTGGGCCGAGAGCGCGAAGAGCGCAACGGTGGTGGCTGCTTCGGGGCGGGTCATCACGCAGAGCACGCAGAGTACGGACAGCAGGGTAGGGGACCCGCCGCGTGCAACGCCTACCCATGCAAGGAGCGCGCGAGACCACAGCGCCATAAAGAGGGCGATCTCCATGCCGCTCCACAGCGACCACACCACCGCACCGACCATCAGCAATGCGAGCGGCAGCAGCGCTTGCCGAGCAAACGTTGCGCGCGGCGTTGAATACGCCCACAGGCTCAGCGCGCGTTCCAAATTGATAAATGTGTAGAACACACACACGCACGCGACCCACGCGGCCCATGCCATCAAGCTCGGGCCACGAAACCCAAGCCCGTAGCCGGGCGCCAAAACAGCTGGGTAGAGCATGCTGGTGGCGCCTGAGGAATAGCCGTTTCCGGGCACCCACTGGCCCGCAAAGCCTCGCGCCATACTTCGCGCAAAGTCGAAGTGGATAAACACATCGTCGAGGGGGGCAGACCATTCGCCCACCGTGCCTCTCAGCATGTCTGTGTAGAATGCACACGCGGAGGCCAGAGCGCACAGGCCGGCCCAGAGTGCATAGCGCCATGAGGTTGCCGGTGCGGCGTGTGAAGCGATATTCATGTGCACCGTAGCGCTCGTGGCTCAGATCTCGGTGAGGAATGTCGTGGCGATGTAGTCGGCGGCAAAGATGGCCACGATGCTGTCAACGACAGCACGCGCCGTGGCCTCACCTACGCCGCGCGCCCCACCCGTTGCGAAATAGCCTTTCTTGCAGCAGATTACGCTGACGATAAAGCCAAAAATGCAGGCCTTGGTGAGGGTCATGCGGATGTCCGACAAGTGCACGAGGCCCTCTACCTTGTCCCAAAAGACACCCGGGTCGATGCCTTGCCAAAGCACTGCCACGACGTAAGAGCCAAACATGCCGGCGATGCCGAAGAAGACGGACAGGATGGGCAACATGAGGGTGGTGCCGAGCACGCGGGGGGACACCAAGTACTGCACGGGGCTGACACCCATGGTGGTGATGGCGTCAATTTGCTCCGTCACGCGCATGTTCCCAAGCTCGCTGGCCATGGTGCTGCCTGCGCGCGCGGTGACAACCACACCCGCCAAGACGGGGGCCAGCTCACGTGAGAGCGCCAGCGCGACGACACCCCCCACCATGCCCTCGGCGGAGAACTGACGGAAGGCTAAAATGGTGCTGACGGTAAACGCCATGCCGGTGAACATCCCAACCAGCACGACGATGAAGGTGGAGCCAACCCCGATAAAATCCAGGGCCTCGATAAACTGTGCGACGCGAAACGGCGGACGGAACAGCCAGCGCAGCGCATCGATTCCCAGTAAGAAGGTGTTCCCAAGATCATCGAGTGCATCGTGCAAACCCTGCGTCGTGCCAACCCACAAACGCATCGCAAGGCGCGCGGGCGCTAGCGTGGGAATGTTGGGCGTAGATGCAGACACTGGGTACCCTTAACCCGGCACGGCATCGGATTTCTACGCTCGTTGTGGGCCTTTGAGGCCGGGGGGAGCTAAGCTCTGACGCGTGCATGCTCCTGACGTTCTCAAAAACTGGCATACGGCGATGGTGACAGTGTCGTATTACGGTATTTTGAGAGTTCCGGTGGACGCGACACCTGCTGCGGTCAAGGCGGCTTTTCATTCGCTCTCGGAGCACTGTCACCCCGACCTGTATCGCGCCGAGAGCCTTGACGCGCAGCGCTGGGCCGGCGAGGTCTTCAAGCGCGTCGTCGAGGCGTATCGTATTGTGGCCGATCCGGAACTGCGTGCAAAGTACAATTTGTTTTTGCAGGCCGGCAAGCTGCGAATGGACCCAAACGAACTTCCGCCGGCACCCAAACGCGCCGTCGTTCGTACGCTGGAGCAGATTGCGGTCACGCCCGGCGCAAAGGTGTTTGCACGCAAGGCTGATGCGTTTTTGGACAACGGCAACTTGGAAGCAGCGCGAATTGCCCTGATCTCGGCCACCCAAGAGGAGCCGTACAACGACGAGCTCCAGCAGCGTTTGCGCATGGTCTATGAAGCGATGTCGGTCGAATCTTAGAACACGTAAAGCGTGCTCCTGGAGTGTTGTGCATGAGAATTTTCCATGCTATTGGATTTATAGTTATGGATCTGCGCGCCCCCCTCCCCCCTAAAGGCGCGTGGGTCTCCCAAAGCCGGTGAAAGCCGGCTTTGGCCTTTTTTGGGGACAACTCTGCGTGATTGTCCGGCCGGTGCAACGCTGAGTGGGCAATGATTTGCTTCATCGTGAACGCTGATGCAGCCCGCCGGTGGTATGACTGAACTCATGAATCCAATCTCGACCGATGCGATGAGCCGCTTGTTTCTCGAAGCCCGTACAGCCAACGGATTTTTGCCGACGCCCGTCTCGGACGCGCAACTCGAGGCGCTCTACAACGTGCTTAAGATGGGCCCCACCGGCGCCAACTCCGGGCCTGCGCGATTTGTGTTTGTTCGCAGCGCACAGGGCAAGGCCAAGCTGCTTCAAACGGTTTCACCCGGCAACGTTGAGAAGACGACGTCGGCGCCTGTGACCGTGATCGTCGCTTACGACTTGGAGTTCTACGAAAAGCTCCCAAAGTTGATGCCGCACGTAGACGCGCGTTCTTGGTACGCGGGCAATGATGCGAGCATCGTAGCGACTGCCAAGCAGTCAGGCACGCTGGGCGGCGCTTATTTGATCATGGCCGCGCGCGCCCTTGGCTTGGATGCTGGCCCTATGGGCGGCTTCAACGCAGCCATGGTCGACGATCTGTTCTTTACTGGGACGCATTGGAGAGCCAATTTCCTTGTAAACTTGGGCCATATCGATGCCAGCAAAACCCACCCTCGTTTACCGCGTCTGGACTTCTCTGAAGCTTGCCAACTGGCCTGAGCGCCTCGGCAGTCGCTGTAGTCACATAGGCGCGAAGTTTTTTGCGCCCTGAAATGTCACCGACGAACGCGGACCGGGAAGTGTGTCTGTCAGCGCCTCTCCATTCCACGAAGTCACACGCACGCGGAAGCTGGATTCTGTTTTTGGGCCGCCTTCGATCACGAAGTCGTTCCAGGGCTTGCGCTCCAGTGCCACAAACGTGCCGCCCACCTCGATCTCCACGCGGGCTACAGGCACCTTGTGATTGCGGACACGCAGACCAAGCCAATACTGGCTAGACCCCGCCACCAGAAAGTAGCTGAGTGGGCCCTGCACCGGGCAATTGGCGAGCTTCCATGTGATTGGGAGTCGGCCCACATCAAGCTTGTCGAGCTCGGCAAAGGCGGGTTTTCCCATGTCCAAACTCGCGTCCAAGCATTCGGGGCATCGGTCAACAATTCGCACGAAGGTGCGTCCTTTTGGCCCAGTTACCTCGGCACACGCACCGCAAAACGCGGCGCCGTTCCAGCTTGGCTCCGCAAGTGCGGCCACATGCAAGTCGCTGACGGGATTATCGCCGCATGCTCCGCCGCCAGTTGCATCGTAGAACGTGGCATCGCCGCGATACGTTGCTGCGAGTGCGCCTTGGGGAGGTGTGCTGCTCTGCAGGGCCGCCACGCCATCGGCCGGGCCGGCGCACGCGATGAGGCACGCGGAAACAGCCAATGGAAACACGCGAAGGAAAACGCGAGAACCGCGTTGGGAAATTGCTGGAGCCATGAAGCACAACGCTAGACGTCGCCCGGGCGAACTGTCTACCGTTGTGTGCAGTACGCAACTCATGGCACTCACTCCACGTACCGATTGGGATCCACAGGCATGGAAAGGCCCGGCTTTCGAGCGTCTGCGCGAGGTGCTGATCGCATTTGAGCAAGACCAAGAATGGCCCAGCGTTGAGAGAATCAACGCGCTACTGCGCGCCCGAATGTTAGCGGCGTTGGGCGACCATGCCCCGCAGTTCGAGGAGCAAAAAACCAATCCAAAACGCCGTCGTGAGAAAGTGCGCCGAACGGCCGGCGATCTCTATGATGGTCATATCCAAATGCGTCTACGAATCCCGACGCGCGCGTGCAACTGGCACGACTTTTTCAACGCATGCGTTTGGGCTTGGCTTCCGCGCGCGAAGCAAGCGTTGAGCGCCAGACAGTTCGCGGCCGCCAGCGAGCGTGTGCCTGCGAGCTTTGTGGCGCTGCCGCCGACGCGCTCTAAGGAGCAAGATGCCTTGGCTCTTTTGGACGAGGGTGGTGTGTTGCAAGTTGGCATGGGTGCCGAGTTGATCTTTGGTCACGCCCTCTTGGAACACTTGGTCACGAGCAAGGAGCGTGTGCGCGGCTTTGGAGTGCCTGTCGCTTGCGACGGCGAGACCACTTCGGTGCTCGACGCATGCCTTGCTCGCGCGTTGGAGGATCGTGCATGGCCACCCAGGGACGCGTCACCCGCCGTGTGGATTGCTCCCTAGAACCATGCGCAGAACTCACTTCATATGAAGTGTTGAGAGTTCCAAAAGGGTGAGGTGCCCCTTGGCCCAGGCCGTCCATTCGGGGGGAGCACCGCCATGGGGGCCGTAGAGCAGGAGCTGCTCGGCGAGCAGATCGATACGCGTCTCCCAGGTGTCAATGTGGCCCCGGCGGTAGCGTCCCGCGCCCGCCCGCGCCCGTGCGCCCACGGTGAATCCCAAGCTCTGGCGCAGCTTGCCAAGCACGGGGTGGGAAGGCCCTCCCGCGTGCAGCAGGTTGGCGTCCCAAGCGAGTGCTTCGCCGGCCATCACCGGAAGCGCGACCGGGGGAAGCCCTTCCACCACTGAGCTCATCGCGGCTGGATAGTGCGGATCTGCGTGCAGCGGGAGCACGTGCATGCATGCGTCATGCACGCTCACATCCCCGAGCGGCACCCAAGTGTCGAGGAGATCCGGGAAGCCGCCCTGCAAGCGGAGTTGCGTGTCGCTACGCCCGCGGTGGGCGCTCCAGCCCGACGCGCCCGGGGACACTTCGAAATACCATGCGTCGCAGCCGACATCGTAGGGCTCGCCAGTGAGTTCCGTCATATACGCTGCCAGGCTTTTCACTGGACGCCACGTCTCGGCATACGCGCACACAAACAGCGGGGGCACGTCCTGCGCTTTGAGCGAAGCTACGGCCGCGCGAAGCTTTTCGGTCTCCGCGTGGCCTGGTGCATAACGCCCATAGCCGTCGCGTTTGAGATCTCCCTCTAGCCACACGGCGGGGCGGGTCTGGTCAATGGCATTCACGCTGAGGCCATGTCCTAGATCCTCAAAAAACGCGCGGCTAGAAACCAGGTGTTGCCAAGGGATCACGCTGTGTACTGTGCATCATCCTCCCGGGGCTCCGCCACAGGAACAAGCCTGAGCTTGGCCAGGGCCTGTGCAGGGGCCGGACGGTTCTGCTAGGTCAGCGCGTGATGAAGCTGTCTCACGCCGTGTTCCGCGTCACCTTGACTGCACTGTCCTTCTCTTGCCGCGACAAGGCTCCACCCGCGCAAGCAGCCTCTACAGATGGCGTCGTGCGCATTGGGATTGCAGCTCTCGGGGAGGGATTTAAGCCCGCAGATGTTCGCGTCAAGCAGGGGCAGAACGTAGAGCTCTTGTTCAAGCGCGACACCGAAGACACCTGCGCGACCGACGTGGTGTTCAACGCGCTTTCCATCAAGAAGGACCTCCCGTTAGGGCAGACGGTCGCGATCAAGATCCCGACAGGAACACGTGCGGAGTACACGTTTACATGCGGCATGGGGATGCACAAAAGCCGTGTCGTAGTGGAGTGATCTACATTCCCGTGCCGCGGAGGACCGCGCCAAGCGTGCGCGCGAGAATGTAGAAGTCTAGCCAGGGTGACCAGTTGCGCACGTAGTAGACGTCCATACGGACGCGACCGTGAAAGTCGATAGTGTTGCGGTCGCTCACTTGCCAAAGACCTGTCACCCCTGGTGGGGCGCGTAGGATCAATCCCTCTTGGGCATTCATGTCGGTAATCTCGCGCTCCAAATAGGGCCGGGGTCCCACGAGGCTCATGTCACCTCGCAGCACGTTCCATAGTTGGGGTAGTTCGTCCAAGCTATACTTACGCAAATGCTTCCCGATGCGCGTGATGCGTGGGTCGTTCTTGAGCTTGTGAAAGATGATGTATTCATCACGCAGTTGAGGGTCTGCGTCTAGCAGCGCTTGCAAGCGCTTTTCGCCATCGCCATGCATGGTCCGGAACTTGAGGGCGTGGAAGCGACCGCCACTTTGTCCAAGCCTGGACTGGCCGTAAAAGGCGCTACCTCGAGAGTCGATCACGATGGCCAGGGCGATAAGCGCGCAGATAGGGAGAATGCACAAGCCACCGATGCTTGTGAGTGCCAGATCGAGCGCGCGCTTGGCAGCGCGTGGCCCACGTAGCAAAAGTTGCTGCCGCACCTCGAGCCCCAAAATGCCGCCTACGTCTCGGGCAGGGACCCCAAGGCTTGCCAGACCGAACAGATCGGGAATCACCAGCATGTGGGTAAACACGCCGCCGACGCGCTCCGAAATACGCACCAACTTCTCGGACGCCACGCCGGGCATGGCGAGCACCGCATACTGCACTTGGAGGCGCGCCGCGAGCAGTGGTGCGAGCGACAGATCTCCAACCACCGGAACACCCTCTACCTCCGCAAAGACGCCGCGCGGCCTGTTTGGATTGGAGCCACGTCCCGGCAAATGCTCGGAGGAAGGCGGCGCGCTCGTGCACGTTTTGCTTGGGCGTCGATGCTCATCGAGCAGGTCTTGGGCGAGTAGAATGGTTGAGCGACGAACGAGGTCAGTGGCCATCATGCTCACGGAACGAACGGCGATGTCCTCGTCCTCGAGGCGCGCGCGCAGGGTGCCGTGCTTCGCGCTGTCGTCGTCTAAGAGGAGCACTGGGACGAGGCCACGCTCTGGTTGGCTTTGCAGCGTGCGCACCACGAGGCGGCCCGTTTTGCCAGCGCCTAGAACGACAACGGGGTGACCCCACCAGGGCTGCTTACAGCCCCACCGGCGCGCCAAGTAGCGATACACAGGGATCAAGACGGCTGTGAGAAGCCACCACAAAACGAGCGTGACGAAGGTCCACTTTCGTCCTGCTTTGTCACCAAAAAATGCGACCGCGATTACCCCTAGTGAGCTCGCCGCCAGCGCCAAAGTGCTTGCGCGGATCTCATCGGGTGGGCTCATGGCCATCGCAGAATAGAGGCGCGCAAAGGGCAGCGAGAGCAGCGACACCAGCACACAAGCCATAAGCAAATACGGCGCTGCGGGCATCACGTACTTCACCTCGAGCATTGCGATGCCCAAGGTAAAAGAGGTGGCGAGCGCGAGCACGTCTGATGCGAAGAGCGTCAGCGTGGTCGCCCACGGCTTGCATTCGATGGAGAGCCCAGCGACTTGCGGGTGCTCCCTCGCCAGACTCGAGAGAGTCTTTTGCTGGTCCCCGCGGATACGCACCTGCTCCACAAGAGCGCGTCCGATCGCTCGGTCGCTGACCGCGCCCATGGCCACCAGAATACGACCTATCTGTCCGCCCTTCTCCTCCTGCACACGAAGCGCACGTCGCAGGTCGGCGCTGCTGACATTGCCCATTTGCATAAGCAATTGGCCAAGAAGTGTTTCGTCGCGGCCACGTGCGGAGCGTTTGGCAGATGAGGGAGGCGGGGAAGAATCAGGCATCGACGAAGCGTTCCTTACGGGTCGCAAAGCGCGACTCAAAGTGTTTGAAGCTGAGTGCGCCAAACGCGTAGGCCAAGCCTATACCCAGTACAATCATGCTTAGCCCCAGCGCGACGGCGCCGGGCAGTGGGAGTGATTCACCCACGCGTAAGAGCGGAGTGTAGAACAGCGCAACCAGAGGCCAATGGATCAAGTACATGGCATAGCTGTACTTGCCTACGGCGACCAAGTTTCTGTTGCATAATGCACGCATGGTGGAGTCAGAGAATTGGCTGTCGCTCGCGAGCGAGATCCAAGAGGCAAACACCGCGCTCAGGATAGGCACTCCGAGGATCAGCACGCGCCTGTCTTCGGTCACAAATCCGCGTGTGAGTATCACCATCGCGATGAGTGCCGCCGTGGAGAGCAGCGCGACGGTGCCCCGCCAGTTGGACCATGCTCGAGCGAGGACGTGCGTTGGTTCGGCCTCCAACATGGCAAGCAGCGTGCCCGTGAGAATGCCCGTCACATGCGTAGGGGTCGCCCGGTAAACGACGCGTGCGATCAGGTAGGACGCATCATGGTCCTCATGTAGTGACGGAAGCTGCTGCGCAAAGGCATCGGGGCGGAGCACCATGAGCATACGCAGCGCGAGGCTACCTATGGCCAGCGCCACTGCAAGCGGGATGCGGGAGCGCGGACGCACGTAGAGCATGACCAAGGGCCACACAAAGTAAAACTGCTCTTCGATGGCCAGCGACCACGTATGCGCCGTCCACCGGAGCATTTTCTCATCGAAAATGAGCGTATAGTTTTGCAAGAAGAGCCACGAGGTCCATCCCGGGATGTCGCTGTATGCCTGGGCGAACAAGCAAACCAGCGAGCCCACGATCAGCATAAGGTAGTAGAGCGGAAAGATACGCAGCACGCGTCGCATCCAGAACAGCTTGAGACGCTCGAAGGCCGGACGTGGTGAGCTTCTAACCAGACCGCGGGTGATCAAATAGCCGCTCAGAACAAAGAACAGATCCACACCTATCCAGCCGGACTGTAGAAAGTCCTTGAAGACCAGCGCGCGCTCGGTGATGGGAAACGAAAAGTGATCGATCAAGACAAGCAAAACGGCAATGCCGCGGAGCCCATCGAGCGCTGGCAGCGCCACGTGAGCGACGTGCGGCCTCTCCGCCTGCGGCACCGTGCGTAGATCAGGCGCACTCATGGGAGCGCTTCCTTTGCGAAAATGCTGCCAGAAACGCGCGACGGCTGGTGTAGCCACATGCCGCTTGGGAGTAGGCTGTACCCCCAACCGCGAATGTCCTCAAAATCGCTTGGCGTGAGGTCAGAGAGCTCTACGATGAGGTCTGGGCGTTTGCGCCCGATGCTGAATGCGTAGTCCCACTTGTCGTGCCCTGGGGAGAACACGCCCTTGGGGGGAAGGTGGGCGACGTGGGAATCGCTTTTGCCCAGCAAGTCCTCTGTTGGGCGATCCGAAAAATAGGGAGTTGCGCCAGCAGCCATCACGGCGATGCGGAAGTCTGCTGGCGTGTGGTCTCGAAGCTGCAGGCCGAGTCGCGCGTATTGCTCCTCGTCCGTGTACTGTGCAGCGTTCCTCTTCGCCCATGTGGCGAGCGGCTCAGCCTGCCCCAAGCCCCAGACAACGAGCAGTGTAAGAGTCGCAAAGCGCCCTGAAAAAGGCCCTGTGGAATCGGAAAGCGCCCGTGCGATGTGGATGCGCAAGGGGTCAAGCGCCGGCGCCACAAGGGGCGCACCTAGCGCAGAGACAAAGAGAAACACGCTCATGCCCAAAACTTTCTGGCTCAGCTGAATCGTGTGGGCAATGCCCGTCTCGGGCGCCAAGGCAGCCCAGAGCATCGCCAATAGGCCCGCCGCCGCGCTGAGCATGAGCGCCGGGCGAAGGTGCCTAAGCATGGTCTCGGGGCTTTGCTCGCTGGTCGCGACCTCGCCGAGAAGCGTGAACACGAGCACGGCAAAGAGCGGCATCACAGCACTCCAGTACCTGTTCGCGTAGAGCATAAACTCCCACGCATCGCCTCCCACGTAGATCGCGTAGGCGGCCTGCGTGAGTATGAGCACGGCGAGAAAGCTTAGCTCATGGCGCGCCCCGAGTGCTCGTAGCCCGCGCGCGCCCAGAGCCCACGCCGAGGCGCCGAGAACCGCCAGCGGAATGGGCGCGTGGTAGCCGACAAACTGAAGTGCAACAAACAGCCCGCGCTTGATACGAGCGAGCGCCGAGATGTGTGCGAGTTTGAGGTAGTAGGTGTTGGGGAGAGACTCGCCGTAGTACCCGCGACGAAACGCAAGTTGCATGCGTACTGCAACAACTGCAGGCGCCATGATCGCGAGAAACACCCACAAACCATAGCGCTTGCCGCTGCGCCAGGCCGCATACAGCGCCGCCAACCCCAGCATGAGTACGGCGTCGGAGCGAAGCATGACCGTCGCTGCGCCAAGCAGGCCCAACGCCAATGAAATGCTTGGTCGTAGCCGCGGTCCGTGGCAAAGCGCGAGATAGGTTAGCCCGCTGGCACAGGCGGCTACCGCGCCGACTTCCATGCCGCGCAGACTCCAAAAGTTCAGCGAGTAACAGCAGAGGGTGGCCGCAGCTGAGACCGGGGCAACCCAGGGCACATCCGAGAGTCGCGCGGCGATCTTGTAGCTGCACCATGCAGCGATGCCTACCAACACCATGCCGCTGAGCATGATTGGTAGTGACACCGTGGCATCTCCCAACCCGAGCTTGTGAATGGCGGACATCCACAGCGTCCAAGCGAGGTTGGTGTATCCCTCTACCGTAGCTTCCCCCCGGTTCCAGTTGAGGCCGTCACCGCGCGCAAAATTGCGTGCGTAACGCATGGAGATCATGGCGTCCTCAAAGAGAACAAAGTGGCGCGTGCCTGCGCTCACGAAACTGGTGCGTGCGATGAACACCGCTTGGAATGCAATAACGATGGCGACGACGCGCAACAGCCAGGAACGTGCATGGGGGGAGGACATGGGGGGATCTCAGGAGTTTGGACGAGAAGACACGCTCGAGGCTATCCTTCATTGGACACCAGGTCCCAGTTTTACCCGCATGACACACACTCCTTTGGCACTGCTCTTTTTGGGCGACTATTTCGGAACGCTGGCGGCTGCGCGTTGTTTGGGGGAGCACGGCGTTCCCGTGGTGCTCGCTGACGCGCCGCGCATGACGCGCGCGGGTGCGTCCAAGTTCGTGAGCCAGCGCTTGCATTGCCCGCCTGCGGAGCATGCCGCCGCGTGGGTGTCGTGGCTGCGCGACCAAGCGCCGAGACTGCGTGGAGCCGTCCTGTTTCCGGGTAGCGATGAGCAGGTGTTTCTCACGGCGCTGCATGGATGCACGGTTGGTGTGGACTACAAGCTTCCCTTGGATTCACTTTCCCGTGCGATGCGCATCTTGGACAAATCCAAGCTCGCGGAAGCCTGCGCGAATGTGGGCCTGGATGTGCCACGAACTTGGTACCCGCTCAGCGAGGCCGAGCTGCGGCGCGATATCGGGGCTATTGCAGGGACCAGAGTTCTCATCAAGCCAAAGACCCAAGCGCAGTGGCGGTCTGGCGAGAAGGCCATGCATGCCGATTCGCCGGAGGCGCTGGAGAAAAGTGTGATTCGGTTCGTTCATCACACGGGCTACGGAGCTGAGCTCTTGGCCTATGACGGCCATCTAGCGTGGCCCATGCTGCAAGAGTTTTTGCCGCGCGCAGCATCGCAGATCCTGAGCGTGTCGGGTTATGCGAGCAGTCGCCATCAGCGGGCCGTGCTTCGTGCATCGGAGAAGGTCCTTCAGCGCCCACGAGAACTCGGAATCGGCCTGTGCTTTGAGTCAAGGCCCGTGCCTGAGGGCTTAGATCTGAAGGTCGCTGCTCTGTGCGCAGAGCTTGGGTATGAGGGAACGTTTGAGCTCGAGTTTGTTCCGCATGAGGGGCGTTTGCTG
>JAYWGI010000271.1:0-5928 GCA_043779025.1 Myxococcales bacterium | reverse complement strand
GCGGAGAAATCCGTTGGCAAAGCCAGCGCCTCGTCGAGTGCGTTGGTGTGCAGCGATTGCGTATGGCCCTGCGTTGCGGCCATGGCCTCGATGCAGGTACGCGGCACATTGTTGTACACATCTTGCGCCGTGAGCGACCAGCCCGAGGTTTGGCAATGCGTGCGCAGCGAGAGAGACTTCTCGCTCTTGGGGTTGAACTGCCGCACAAGTCGCGTCCACAGAAGACGCGCCGCCCGCAGTTTGGCGACCTCCATGAAGAAGTTCATGCCGATGCCAAAAAAGAACGACAAGCGCGGCGCAAACGCATCGACATCGAGCCCCGCAGCAATACCGGAACGCAAGTACTCGACGCCGTCGGCAAGCGTGTACGCAAGCTCCAGATCGGCCGTCGCTCCGGCCTCCTGGATATGGTAGCCGCTGATCGAGATCGAGTTGTACTTGGGCATTTTTTGCGAGGTGTATGCAAAGATGTCCGAGATGATCTTCATCGAGGGCGCCGGCGGATAAATGTATGTATTCCGAACCATAAACTCTTTGAGGATGTCATTTTGGATGGTGCCCGTGAGTTGCTCAGGCTTCACGCCCTGCTCCTCCGCCGCTACCACATAGAGCGCAAGTACCGGCAGCACAGCGCCGTTCATCGTCATTGACACACTCATTTGATCAAGCGGAATGCTGTCGAACAGCTGCCGCATGTCCAAGATGGAATCGATGGCCACGCCGGCCATGCCCACGTCGCCGCTCACCCGCGGGTGATCACTGTCGTAACCGCGGTGTGTGGCCAAGTCGAAGGCTACCGACAAGCCTTTTTGGCCGGCGGCCAAGTTGCGCTTGTAGAATGCATTGGACTCCTCAGCGGTAGAGAAGCCCGCGTACTGCCGAATCGTCCACGGCTGGGTGGTGTACATGGTGGGGTACGGCCCGCGTGTGAAAGGTGCGAGACCAGGGTAGCCGCCGACGCTGGCGAGCCCGGCGATGTCCTGTGCAGTGTACACCGATGGCACCGCGATGCCCTCGGGCGTTTGCCAAATCGTGGGCTCCGCGCCCGGCTCGCGCGACATGGACTCGCTGGCCAAGGAGACATTGGCAAAACTAGGTATCTTCGTGGAGCTCATCACTGCACCTCCAAGCGCTGGAGCAGTGCGGAGAGCACAGCGACAGCGTCGCATCCAGCGACCACGCTCTCGTCCACGTCTGTGCGGCTGTTCTTGCCTGCGATCATCACGTACTTCACACCTGCGGCGCGCAACGCGGCAATGGCCGCATCACCATAAAGAGCGTAGTCCTGGTCGCTGCCGCACAGGCATGCGACCCGCAGCGCCATGGGTGCATCATACACAGGCTCAATTCCGCCCGCTTGCAGTAGGTTCGCGACGAAGCTGACGCGCGGCGTGTAGCTCGCAGCGTCGCCTACCGTGCGCAGAACCAGGCGTGGCCTTAGACCTGTACGTGTGAGGTGGCCGTCGCTGCGATCGCGTAGCGCTTCGAACGCTTGCGCATCTCGAACCTGCGGCAATGCCTGCGCAAGCGCTGCACCATCGGTCCATGCTGGACGCTGCAATGGTTGCTCTTGAATCGAAGCAAATTCACTTACCCCCGTGATTGCAACGCGGCGCTTTGCAATCCGTGCACCTCGCTCACTACGGGCTTTCGACAGCCAGATTTGTGGCTCGGCACGGGCCCAGGAATCCGCCCAACCGCCACCCGACTCCAACGCTTGAAACACGCGCCAAGCCTCGTCCGTCAGCGCTTGCGTGAGCGACTCCACATACCAAGATCCGCCTGCCGGGTCCGCCACGCGACCTACGTTTGATTCCTCCAGCAGCAGCGCCTGGGTCGCCCGAGCAATGCGTCGCGCGAAGTCGTCGCTCTGGCCAATGGCCGCATCGAACGGCAATACGGTCACGGCATCGGCTCCGCCTGTGCCCGCGGCAAAGGCCGCCACCGTTCCGCGCAGCATGTTGTTCCAAGGGTCGCGCTGCGTCATCATGGCCACTGAGGTGACTGCATGTTGCACCTGTTTGCGCGCGCCCTCGGACGCGCCTGCAACCTCACAGACGCGCGCCCACAACACACGGGCGGCGCGCAGCTTGGCGATACCTAGAAACTGATCGCAATTCACCGCGTAGCGAAATGCGATTTGCGAAGCTGCCGTATCTACGTTGAGCCCGGCATCCAACAGCGCCCGCAAGTAGGCCGTGCCAATGGCCATAGAGATACCGAGCTCGGTTGCATCCGAGGCACCCGCGCCATGAAAAGCGGTCGCATCCACAAGCATGGTACGGAGCTTTGGGTGCGATACAGCCACGCGCGCTGCCAGCTCTGCTGCGCGCACCACATCAAGCTCAGCGCCGGTGCGCGCGAGCAGCCCGTAAGGGTCCAAGCCCAACTCGCCGCGCACTTTGCTAGGATCGGCTCCGCGTTCCGTGCATACCGCAAGGAACTCATCTGCGGCTGCCAGCGAGTCCGCGCCCGCGTCGAGCGACACCGGCGCAAGCTCCAAGTACACATCCGCGAGCACCTCACCAAGGCTACCGAGCGGCAGGTACCCATCGCCGATACGAAGCCACGCCGAGCTCGCGCCGCACTCCAAGTCTTTGAGCACCGCACACCGCGCGGCATGTGGGTCGGTACCCGCGTGCAAGGTGCGCACATCCCAAGCACTGCTGTCCGCGCGCTCCGTGTGCGCTACCTTTACACGTTCATTTGCTTCTGATGGGTCTGGCGCGTCCGCGCGCGTATAGAGCGGCTTGATGTCGATGCCGTCGTAGGTACGCGTTGTGAGATGCGCCTCGGGGTCCTCGCGCTCGTCGTCGACGGCGAGCTTGCCCGACTTGCGCAGCACAGCGGCCACCTGTTTGCGCCATGCGGCGAGATCGGAAGCAGGCGTGGGAGCGGGAGTAGCAACGATCACCCGACGACGCTTACAACAGTGCACCCTACTGGGTCCAACGAAGCCGTCGGTTCAACGAGAGCCCGCCGCACGCTACGCCCGCAGCTCGGTAATTTCCTTTTTGCATGTCTCGGCATCGCCAATGGTCGGCATCGACGCGGCTGAGACCTTCATCGCGCGTGCTCCTACGCGCAATTGGAGGTCCATCATTCTTGAGTGAGTTATGGCGCGAGTTGGCGGTGGTAGGCAAGCTCAACGCGTAGTGGGCTGAGGTAGGCGTTGTGTGAGTGGAAGCGTTCGCTGTTGTGCCAATCGATGTATTCGGCAATCTTACGGAGTAGGTCGCTGAAGGAGCCGAAGGTATCTCCGAGCTCGCGTTTGAGGGTCGCGAAGAAGCTCTCTGCGACGGCGTTGTCCCAGCAATTTCCCTTGCGGCTCATGCTGAGTGTGGCGCCTCCGAAGGCGATGCAATCGGCGTAAGCATGGCTTGCGTACTGGCTCCCGCGGTCATGGTGCACGAGGACTCCGTTGGCTCCTCCGCGGGCCGTGAAGGCCATGTTGAGTGCGTCGGTGGCCAGGGTGGCATGCATGGTTGTCGCCAGGGCCCAGCCGACCACGCGGCGTGAGTAGAGGCGCGATGACGGTAGCCAGGTATGCCCAGCGGCCGATGCTGAGATAGGTGATGTCCCCGACCCACACGCGGTTCGGGGCCTCCACATCGAACTGTCGGTCGAGGGTGTTGGGCGCGATGGCCAGGCTGTGGTTGGAGTCGGTCGTCGTTGGCACGAAGCACGGCTTGCGGGCTCCCACGAGGCCTTCTTCCTTCATGAGCTTTTCCACGCGCTTGCGGCTGTATCGGAGCCCCTCCTTGCGCAGCGCGTGATGCACCCGGGGCGAGCCGTACCCGCCCTGACCTTGGTCGTGCACGCGTCGCACGACCACACGTGCCGCACGCTGCTTGGCGGCCCGACTCTCGAGGGCTTCTTGCGGTAGCTCACGCGAGAAAAGCCAACTATTTTGCACACCGATGTCTCACCGAACCCCGCCTTCTTTGCGGACGCTACGTGCTCTCTCAAAGCCCGTCCTTTACAAAGAAGGCGCGGCCCTTTTTTTAGAAAGTCGCGCTCCTTCGTGAGCACCGCATTGGCCCGGCGGAGCCGCCGCACCTCGTTCTCGAGCGTCTCGCCCGCCTTCGCCTCGCCGTCCGCCGTTCCGAACTTGCGCTGCCAGTCGTACAGCTGCGACGGCGCACACCCCACCTTGGCCGCAATGGCCGACACAGGGCGCTCACCGCGCGATTCAAGCAGGGCGACAACGTCCCGCTTCTGAGCCTCCGTGCGCGCCGCGCGCAGCCCCAAAAGGAGGCGACGTAACGGACCTTGGCGACGCTGTAGCCAACGTGGCCTACAGCACGATTCACAGCCCCGTGGGCGTTCTTGGTTTTGGTCCTCTTGGTCATGTCTGATGCTCCAGATTGTAGCAGTGGATTTCAGACCTCCAATTGGGGGGAGTACCAGGCTTGGCGTGAGTGCAACCGAGGCCCAAAGCTTGGTGCGTCTGGTGGATAGCCGCTTCGACTGCACCACGGAGTGGCTCTTGCGCGACCCGGCATAGGTCGCAACGCATCGCGCACTTTACGCGGCTCTCAATGCGGCACCGCTACACGTCGAGGTCCCCGGCGTGCTACTGCCCGCCGCCATGCTCTTGATCGATCTCACCGGAAAGCGCGCGCTCGTTGTGGGCGTCGCCGAGGACACGGGCTACGGCTTTGCCATCGCCAAGGCGCTGCATCAAGCGGGTGCGACGGTATGTTTGGGGGTTTGGCCACAAATGTACGGCGTGTTTCACGCCATGCTCACGCGCGGCAAATTGGATGCATCCCTCATGCATCCAGACGGCACCAAGCTGAGCTTCGAGGCCATCTATCCTCTGGATGCGGCCTTCGACATCTTCGCCGATATGCCGGAGGAGGTGCGCGAGCACCGGCGCTACAAGGAGTACGGCGACGTGAGCATCTCGGCGGTGGCAAGCCGCATGCACGCCGAGCACGGCCCAGGATGCGTGGACATCGTGGTCCACAGCCTGGCCAACGGCCCCGAAGTCAAGAAGCCCCTGCTTGAAACCAGCCGCGCGGGCTACCTGAGCGCGCTGAGTGTAAGCGCCTATTCACTCGTCTCCATGGTGCAGCACTTCGGGCCGATCATGGCCCCAGGCGGATCGTTCCTCTCGCTCAGCTACATCGCCGGCGAGCGCGTAGTCCCAGGCTACGGCGGCGGCATGAGCAGCGCCAAGGCCGCGCTCGAGAACGACACCCGCGTGCTCGCCTACGAAGCCGGCCGCAAATGGGGCCATCGGGTGAACACCATTTCTGCTGGCCCCCTCGCCTCGCGGGCCGCAAGCTCCATCGGGCCCATTGAGGACATGGTTGCATACTGCAAAGATCACGCCGCACTCGCAGACAGCGTGCAAACTGCAGATGTCGCGGGCGCGGCCCTCTTTTTGGCGAGCCCCCTGGCGCGCGCCATCACCGCAAGCACCGTGTATGTCGACATGGGTTATCACGCGATGGCGGGGCCACCTTCCGCGCACCGCGTCGCGACGGCCGCGGGGAACGCGTGAGCGCACGGGCCGTGATGCGACCCGAGATTTTGGCGCCCGCGGGCGACTTAGAATGTTTGCGCACGGCCGTGCGCGCAGGGGCCGACGCCGTGTACTTTGGCTTGCAGAGTCTCAATGCACGTGCGCGTGCCGCCAACTTCGCAGTGCAAGACTTGGGTGATGTGATGCGCGAGCTGCATGCTTCGGGCGTGAAAGGCTACGTCACGCTCAATACGCTCGTCTTTGACCATGAGCTCCCGGCAGTGCAGGAGGCCTTGCTTGCGTGCGCCCACGCTGGCGTCGACGCCATCATTGTACAAGACTTGGCCGTGGCGCGACTCGCCGCCCAAATCGCGCCCACGCTGCATGTGCATGCCTCCACGCAAATGACATGCACAGATGCCGCAAGCGTGCAGTTTGCACGTTCTCTGGGGATT
>JAYWGI010000270.1:0-2191 GCA_043779025.1 Myxococcales bacterium | reverse complement strand
CTGCGCACCGTCGACCGAGCGCTGCCTATCCGGACCGTGCATGCGTCCCGAGGCAAGTTCACGCGCGCCGAACCCGTGGCGTCCCTGTACGAGCAGGCCAAGGTGCGCCACCTGCCGGGCCTGGGCTTGCTTGAGGACCAAATGACCAAGTGGTCACCCGACGGCAGCAGCAAGAGCCCAGACCGTTTGGACGCGCTCGTGTGGGCCATCACCGAGCTGATGCTTGGCGGTGCCGTATCTCACGGCAACGCCTTCACGGTGCCGGGGCTTCGTCGTCGCATCTAAGTGCGGGCTACCCCGGCGGCGGCATTACACGTGCTTTGCCCGTCAACAGCGCGTCCCACCAGCCAAAAATCATGGCCATCTGAACATCAAGCTCTCGCGTCTCGCGACCGCGATCGAGCGTTGGTCCCGGGTTGCAGTAGGCGGCAATCGGGCAGGCCGCCAACATATGGCTCACTCCCTCGGAAAACCCGCCGCCGGCATAGGTGAGGATCGCCGGCATGCCCATCGCGCGGAGGTCGTCGATTGCGTATGGGATCTTTTCATCGGCGGTACCTTGGCTGTCTTGAAACTTGCACTCAATGGCGACCGCCCTTGACCCGTCTCGCGCAACAGCGAGAATATCCACGCGGCGGTTCTTCCCGATGATGCTTTTTCCAACACTCACCTCACGGTAGATGTCTAGCCCCTTGGTGTCGTAGTGCTTTGCCAGGTAGGAGGCCAAGTGGTCTGCGTAGTGCTTGCCCGACGAAGTGTTGTTGCTTTCGGTCATCCCGCAAACAGTTCACCCTGAGGGCGGTCGCGGCCAAGTTCTTCACTTAGCCGAGAGCGGGCCAACGCGACCGCTTTCGCAGAGATATCGTTGCCGCAAAATCGTCGAAAGCAACGGGCCGCAGCAACTCCCGAAGAGCCGGAGCCCATAAACGGATCCAACACCAAGTCTCCCGGCATTGAACTCTGAGAGATCAACGTCTGCAAAAGCGGCACAGGCTTCTCTGTGGGGTAGCCGTTTCGAACCCTCGGACAACTCAAGACGTCAGCGACCCCGAGGTCGTGTAGGCGCTTCTTTCCTTTTTCGAAGAAGAGCACGAATTCGTACCGGGCGCGGTAATGATAGCCCATTCCAATACTCTGCTTGTCCCACACCAGCGGCTTCCAAAACTTAAAGCCCGCAGCTTCTCCGAGAGGCTTTGCAACGAACGCCGTCTCTTGGTCACAGAAGAGGTACAGATGCGAGTTTTTGGCCATCACGCGATAGAGCTCCGTGAACAGCTCTGGAAACCGGCTGTTGGGGAAAATGCCAAACCACTCGTTGCTGGACCCTTTCGACACCTTCAACCGTGTGGTTGTCCCAATCGCTCGGTGCTTCTCCAGCGACTCGTATGGCGGGTCAGTCACAACCAAGTCGACTGACTCGTCATCAATACCGCGCAGCCAAGAAACCGCATCTTCATTGCCAAGCTTGAAGGTCGACATCTGAAAGCGACGGTAGCGCATCTAGGCGCGGCGGTCACGTTGGTGCGTTTGCGTTCATATGCGCGCGTCTTTTTAAGTGGTCGAGCCCGTCAATCCTATTGCGCCGTCGGCTGAGCCGGATTCGCCACGCTATCGGCAGTACCCTTTTTCGATTTCCTACCAGCCTGACTACTCGGTCGAGCAAGTCCGGACCGCGCTCACCGCGCACGACAACGGCCAGTTCTACGCGTCCGGCTTGTTGGTCGAAATCATGCTTCGAGACCCGGTCATCTGCGGCGTCCTGGAGTCCCGCGTGCGTTGCGCCATGGGCGCGCGCTTCGAAGTGCTGCCCGCCAAACGCGCAGCGGGTGAAGAGCTTGCGAGCTACGTAGCCGAGCGCGCGGGTGAGCTATTGCCCAAGCTGCTCCGCGGCGACGTCGTCGACGGGATGCTCCGCAGCCTCGTTATGATGGGCTTCGCCTTGGCGCAGGTCGTGTGGGCTGACGACGGCACCCCGTCGCTTGAGCCCTGGCTTCCGCGCAACGTCAGCACGCTGTGGTCTGCGGACCAGGGCATCGTCTGGCGCGCAGACATCGTGGGCAGCACCCTTGAGGTGTTCCCTGATGATGGCCGATGGTGCCTCGTGACGCCAGGTGGCCGCGAGCGCTCCTGGATGGGCGGTGCTGTGCGTTCCTTGGGAATCCCCTGGATTGCCTCGCAGTATGCACTCCGA